>NZ_JBCITM010000005.1:0-237201 GCF_039414295.1 Anoxynatronum sibiricum
GTTGGTATTAGTGGGACTTGGATACTTCTATTATACCACTTACAGGGGGTTCTCTATATGTTTTTCACGAATGTTTATTAGCGATTTTCAAGGTTTTTTTGCTTTCCCTTGGGTGGGAAAGTTGAGTTAATGATTAATGATTTATTGAAGCACAATCCCTGGAAAGGGGGAGGGTGAAGACGAAGGGTCTGAACCCCTCTCCGTAAGCAGGCTTTTCTCGAACATACACAAACCTGAATCTCGCCCTTGAAAATGGATTCTTTCTGACACTCGCAACAGCGCCCAACCCTGAAAGCAGCTTTACCTAATAGCCGTAAGCCAGGGCCCCGCCGTCAACGGCAAAATCCTGGCCGGTGATGTAGGCTGCGCCGTCGCTGATGAGAAACTGGGCCATGGCCCCCAAATCACGGGTGTCGCCATAGCGGTGGAGGGGCATGCGGCTGAGAATCTTCGCCTGCCGCTCATCGGTCATCACCTGCTTGTTCATTTCACTGGGATACCATCCCGGTGCAATGGAGTTGACGGTGACATTGTCGGCCGCCCATTCCACTGCCAGTCCCCGGGTCATAGCCAGCACCGCTCCTTTGCTGGAGCAGTAGGGCACCACTTCTGAGAAGCCCAGGTGGGCTGCCATGCTGGTGATGTTCACAATACGCCCCACATGGGAAGAAGCCTTCAGGTAGGGGTAGCAAAGGCAGCTGAGCTTGAACACGCTGTTCACATTCACCTGGTGAATTTTTTCAAAATCATCATCGGCAAAGCTTTCTGCCCGGCCTTTCACGGTAATGCCTGCGTTGTTCACCAGAAAATCGATGCCGTCGGTTTCACCAATGGTCTTCACCAGTTCAGCCATACGGGGGTAATCGCAGACATCCCCCGCCAGGTGAACCACTCCGGGAAGCGCTTCAGCCCCTTCAATTTTCACACTGCCGCTGCGGCTGATGGCATAGACGTTGGCACCGGCTTCTGCCAGCACTTTGGCAATGGCATAGCCGATGCCGCTGGATGCGCCGGTGACAATACCTGTTCGTCCTGTCAGTTCAAACATGTTGTCGCCTCCTGATCCTACGTTTCTGTTCTGTTCGATTGCTGTTTAAAGACGCTGCAAGTGTTCTTCCATAAAATGGAAGCCCCAGCCGGCACCTTCCCGCTGATGGGCGTAGCCATTTTCAATGACCATGGGGTTGTCGATGATACCGTCGATCCAGTCGAAGCTTTCGGCACCATAGGGATGACCGATGGTGGCCAGCAGCGGCACATCGTAGTCTTTGTAGTAATGAGGCAGGCAGGGAATATGATGGGCCTCTGCCAGGGCGGCACTGAGACGCCAGGCCTCCACGCCGCCAATGCGAATGATATCGGGCTGCCACAAGTCAAGGGCATTGCGGCGAATCAGCTCCCGCAGGGCAACAACGTCATATTCCCGTTCTCCCATGGCCAGGCTGATGCCGGTTTTGCTGCGTATCATTTCGTAACCGGCGAAATCGGTGTTCACCACCGGCTCTTCAAACCACTGAATGCCCATTTCCCGGGCGGCATTGGAGAGGGTGATGGCGTTGGGCACCGACATGCCCTGGTTGGCATCCATCATGATCTTCACCGTGGGGCCCAGGGCTTCCCGCACCTTGGCAATGCGGTGAAGATCCCGTTCCAGTTCAGGGCTGCCCACCTTGATTTTCACCGCGGTGAAGCCACGGGCTTTGTAGCCCAGCACTTCTTCCAGCAGCTCTTCGTCGCTGTAGCTGAGCCAGCCGCCACTGCCATAGACGGGGATTTTTTTACCATTGGATCCCAGCAGTTTGTGAATGGGCTGCCCCAGGGTTTTTCCCCAGGCGTCCCACATGGCCACATTCACCGTGGCCTGGGCCCACCGCTGAAGCCCCACATTGCCGAAATACTCTGCTTCCCGTTCAAAATCTGCTTTCAACTTCAGGGTTTCGTTAATGGCGTAGCCTTTTTCAAGTACCAGCTTCTTCATGTCATGAAGGGCGCCTTCAATGGCCCGGGGAGAGTAATGGAAGGAAAGCAGGTATCCCTGACCGGTGATGCCGCTGTTGGTCACCACCTCCACCACATAAAAGGCAATTTCACTGATGGTGTGGGTGGCATCGGCAATGGGGCGGCTGATCTGGGAAACTGCCCGGTATAAGTAAAGGTCTTTGATGGTATGGGGGTTTGGAAATTGAGGTTGTTGCAGGGGTTGCTGCTGAGACTGCTGTTGGGATGGCTGTTGTTTTTTTTGCTGACTCATAGGTTGGCCTCTTTTCAGTGGGGTTTTTGCCTTACAGCTTTACCACCCGGTACGAGTGGCACTGCCGCTCAATGAGCTCCCAGTCCAGTTCGACTCCCACGCCGGGACCTTCGGGAACAGTGATCATGCCCTGCTCATCGATGGGAAGGCTGCCCTTCATGGGAAACTGGAAAGATTCTTCCGGCACAAAGTATTCATAGTATTCGCAGTTACGAATGGCACAGCTCACATGCAGGTTCACCAGGTCCATGTAATTCATGGTGGTGGTGTGAATTTCGCAGTTCAATCCAAAGCCTTCTGCCATATGGGCAATTTTCAGGGTGCCGGTGATGCCGTTTTTCCAGCTCACATCGGCCCGCACAATATCTGCCGCCCGCTGGGCGATGGTCTGGGCCACTCCCCAGTGACAACCCCGGGTGGTTTCTGTGGCGGCGATGGGAATATCCAGTGTGCGGCACAGCTCCTGGTACTTGTAGAGCTCAAAATCACGGAAGGGCTCTTCCAGCCACCGGTAGTTCAGCTTTTCCAGCTGCCGCCCCACGGCAATGGCCTGATCAAGGGTGTATTCTGCCACAGGGTCGCTCATGAGCACCATGTCGTCTCCCACCGCCTTGCGAATGGCCTGGTGAATCTCCATGTCGAGGGTCCAGGGGCCGGGAGGGTGTGCCTTGTAAGCGTTAATGCCTTTGCTCTTGTAATAAAGAGCCTCTGCCACGTAGTCCTCCAGAGTTTCATGAAAAAGACCGCTGGCGTAAACAGGCAGCTGGGTGCGGTAAGCGCCCAGATATTTGTAGAGGGGCAGCCCCGCTTTCTTGGCGCACATGTCCCAAAGGGCCACATCCACCGGCCCTGGCAGGTACACAGGGAAAAAGGTGAGGTGGCGGTCGATGTTCCAGAGCTCGTGCCAGATTTTTTCCCGGTCATGGGGGTCGCGGCCCATGACCACCGGCGCAATATTGTCGTGAAGGTAGTTTTCTGTGACGCCGCCGCTGCGGGCGGCCAGACAGGTGGCCAGGCCTTCGGTGCCATCGTCGGCAGTGAGCTTTAGCACCACCACATCCCAATCCATGGCGGCACCGCCCCGCCTTTTTTCATCAAAAAGACATTTTTCCCGTTTCACCCACCAGGTTTCAAAGGATACGATTTTCATTGTCAGGCTCCTTTATCAGTGCTATTATCAATGCTTTTATCAGGAAATCACCCGATACAACCATCTTTTTCAGCCATCTTATCTTGATGATCAGCGTTTACCCTTTTACAGGGTTTCTGCCAGCCACTCCACCGCCAGGGCAAACCAGGTGGCAACGTGGGGGTCAGCCCACCGGTTATTCTCCGGCTGCGCCACCGCCGGGGTAGCCAGGGAAAGACCGTGCACGCCCCGGGGATAAAGATGCAGTTCTGCCGGCACTTGCGCCGCCAGCAGAGCTTCCAGAAAAAGCAGGCTGTTTTTTGCAGGCACCAGTTCATCTGTCAGGGTATGCCACAGAAAGGTGGGCGGAGTGTGCTCTGTCACCCGCTCTTCCAGGGAAAACAGCTGCCGCAGTTTGGGGTCTGGCCCTGCCAGCTGTCGAAAGCTGGCGGCATGAGCGCACTCCCGGGCAGAGATCACCGGGTAGCACAGCACCAGGGCGTCCGGCCGGTGAAGTTCGAGGCTGGTGGCCGGTGAAAAAAACGCTTCCCGGTGCCACAAGGTTCCCAGACTCCCGGCCAGATGGCCGCCGGCAGAAAAGCCGCAGACTGCCACCCGCACCTCTGAAACAGGCATGCGTTGCACCAGCGCCACTTGACGCCGGGCTTCTGCCACGGCCTGGGACAGCTGATGCAGCGGCTGCCACCCCAAGGGGGCGGGTGTCACCTTGTAATGGAGCACAAAGGCATGAAAACCCGCCTGATTGAAGGCTTCGGCCACCGGCTTGCCTTCCCGGTCTGAAATCATCTGGTACCCGCCGCCGGGACAGATCACCACGGCTTGCCGGGCTGTGCCTTCCGCCAGCAGATAAGCGTCCAGCCAGCCTTCATTTTCAAGGGGAATATGAAAAATGCTGTGATTGGCTGTGGTTTCCATGAAATAACCTCTTTTCCTGTCTGTGGCAGTGGCTTAACGTGCCACTGTTCCCGCATTGATTGATGACAGCCGGAAGCCAGCATTGCTGTCTTCCGGCCGGTTGCAGCGCTCACTCAATTGTCGTGTTGGTTCTTCCAGTCAATTTATTCGATCATTCTTCCGATCATTTTTTCAGTTATCTCTTTCAATCTTTCTTCTTGCTGTCGCTTTTTATGATAGCTTTTTTTGACCGCTATGTCTTGCAGCCATTTTTTATGTGTTGATCCACACCCGACAGAGCTAACTGCCCAGCACAGGCATCATCAGGTTGGGCAGCCACATTACCAGCCCCGGAACAAAGGTGATGAGCAACAACACTGCCACCATGACTCCCAGGAAGGGAAGGAGGGTTTTCACCAACCGCTCGATGGGTACGCCAGAGACGGCACTGCCCACAAAAAGGGTGCCTCCCACCGGCGGTGTGATGAGGCCGATGCCCAGGTTCAGAATCATAATGGCGCCGAAGTGCACCGGGTCAATGCCGATACTGGTGGCGATGGGCAGCAAAATGGGTGTGGCCACCAGTATAATGGCAGACATGTCCATGATGGTTCCCAGAACCAGCATGAGTACATTCAGCATCAGCATAATCAGGTATTTGTTTTCTGTGATGCCAAAGATGGCGTTGGAAACCATTTGGGGCATGCGCAGATACGTGAGCAGCCACCCGAAAACCGTGGAGGTGGAAATGAGGATCAGCACAATGGCCAGAGTTCCCAAAGAGCGCTCCATCACCTTCCACATTTCTTTCAGGCTTAATTCCCGGTATATGAGGAAACTCACCAGCATGGCCCATACAACAGCAATGGCCGCCGATTCGGTGGCGGTGAAAATGCCGGAAACAACCCCCAGCACCACGATGACCACGGTGAGCAATCCCCAAATGGAATCCACCAGGGTTTTTAGCACATTGATGAGGTGGAAGGGATCCCCTTTGGGGTAGTTGCGTTTCACTGCCAGAATGTAGCTGTAGATCATGAGGGCAATGCCCAGCACGATGCCGGGAATCAGGCCCGCCAGAAACAGGCGCCCCACAGAAACAGTACCTGCCACCATGGCGTACATCACCATGTTATGGCTGGGGGGAATTAGCAGTCCCTGCACCGAACTGGTCATGGTGATATTGGTGGCAAATTCTTCGTCGTAGCCCTGGTCTTTCATCATCGGAATGAGAATGGTTCCCAGCGATGCCGTATCGGCGGTGGATGAACCGGAGATGCCGCCGAAAAACATGGAAGCCACAATGTTCACCATGGCCAACCCGCCGCGAATCCACCCCACCAGGGCATCGGAAAGGGCAATGAGCCGCTTGGAAATGCCGCCGGCTCCCATGAGCTCGCCGGCAATTATAAAGAAGGGGACTGCCATAAGACTGAACACATTCACGCCTTTCACCATAAGCTGAGCCACCTGCATGAGGGGCAGCCCCAGGTAAAGGGTGGTGAGAATGCTGGAAATTCCAATGGCAAAAGCAATGGGGAAACGACTGATAATCATCACAAAAAAAGTGCCGACAAGTATGAGAACTGCAATGGTGCTCTGATCCATCAGGCTGTTTCCTCCTTTCCCTGAATGACAGCTGATTGCTGTGGATGATCGTTGTGATCCGCTGGGCTTCCTGGAAAATCTTTGTTGCGGTGTCGCTGAATGAAGTTCAGCAGCCGTTCAATTTCCATGAGGCACATGGCCGCCCCCGCCATGGGAACCGACAGATAAAGCCACATGGACCGAATGCCAACGCCTGTCATGAGATTGCGCCCCGCCAGCATGGAAAAGCGCCAGCCGTACACGATCATGAAAATGGAGAAGGCAAATATACAGATTTGAGCTGCTGCTTTCATCACATTGACCACCTTTTCAGGCAGCAGGAAATCAATGATGGTCATGCGTATGTGGGTATCTTTTCGAATGGCCAGGGCTGCGCTGATGAGTGACATATACACCATGCACATGAGTACCACCGGCTCTCCCCAGGTGGGGCTGCTGCGCAGCACATACCGGCCAAAAACCACGTAGGATGTGATGGCCACCATGCCGATGAAACAGAGCTTGCAAAATGTCATGAAGAATAGGTAAATCATATCAAAAAACTTTGTCATCACGTTGGTACCTCCCTGTTGATCAAAAGGGGCAGCGAAGTCGCTGCCCCTTGAGGAGATGCTGCAGGTTCTTCCAATGGTTGGTTGTTCACTGGTTCACTGGTTTACTGATTCAATGCAGCAAATGAATGATCTTCTGAATTGTCTTTACTTATTGATGATGGCCTGGTATTCATCTTCCAGTCCTTCAATGTATTTTTCCACAACACTTTGAGTTGCTTCCATGTAAGGGGTTTTATCCGGTACTTCGATCACATTGGCTCCTGCTGCCTTGATATCTTCCAGCAGTTGGTTGTCAAGCACTTCAATGCTTTCACGGTTCCAGATTTCTGTTTCCTTGGCAGCTTCCATCAGAATGGCCTGGTCTTCAGCATCCAGCGTATCCCATACCTGTTCGCTCATGAGCACGATGGAGGGGCTGTAGGTGTGGCCGGAAAGAATGTAGTTGGGAGCCACTTCAAAGAACTTGTTGGAGTAGTAGCCGGAATGAGGCTGCTCGGCACCATCAACGGTTCCTGACTGCAGGGCGGAATACAGTTCTGAGAAGGAAATGGGTGTTGACTGGATGCCCATGGCTGCAACAGTTTCACTCATCAGGTCAGTGGTGGGTACACGCAGTTTCATGCCTCTGAAATCTTCGATGGAGTCAATTTCTTTGCCTGGAACAGTGAAGAAGTTTCTGGAACCTTCATCCAGGTAAAACAGGCCCACCATGCCAGTGCCCACTTCCTGAGCTTCTCTTAGAAAATCATCACCGATATCACTGTGCAGCACGCTCCACAGATGATCTCTGTCACGGAAAATGAAAGGAAGTCCAAACAGATTCAATTTTTGAACACCAAAGTCTGTCAGGCTGTTGGTATTGCCACGGGCGATATCAATGGCGCCGCCACCCATTTGCAGGGTTTGATAAGCGGTTTTTTCGTCTCCCAGCTGACCTGCAGGATACACTTCGATGGTGATCCGGCCGCCGGATTTTTCGCTGACCAGTTCAGCAAACTTGTCTCCCGCTTCGTCCATGATATGACCATCAGGATTCAGTTCAGCGTACTTGAGGGAATAGCTGGGCTTGTCTGCCGGTGCGGCTGCGCTGCCGTTGCCGGATTCAGCGGGTGCCGGAGCCGGCGCGGATGAATTGGAGCCACATCCTGCCAAAAGTGAAATACTCATCATACCTGCCAACAATAATGCTGCCTTCTTTTTCATTTTGTTACCTCCCCTTTTTTGCAGTGGCTCAGGATTTTCCTGAAACTGCTTTTCTTCGTTTTGATGCCTGTCATTGTTCTCTGGCATCCTGAACACGCGTGGAACACGTTTTCCTGATGCTTCGGAGACTTGCTTCTGTTTCGCTGCTGAAGCCATTTACGCTGCCAGCCGGCGAACCATCTCTGTTGACAACCGAGTACCCTGGAAAGGGCAAGCGGGTTACAGACAAATGATGACACCTTTTGAGCTGCACTTCTTAAGTCACTTGTTACCAGAAACCTATCTGTGTTGATGTGTCTCTATGCGGCTGCTTCTATTGGAGCTGTCAGGGGGAACCAGCAGCTGACGCTGGCAACCCATAACCGAAAAATGCAATGATACTGTTTGTCAGGAACACTGTTCTGCTTACAGGTGCATGAATGGATTACAGGTACATGGACAGGTTGCTTCTAAAAAGAACCACACTTTGCACATATTTGACATCTTCAATGGGTTTTTCACCCTTGATCAGATAATCCAGCAGACGCCTGGTTGCCAGGTAGGCCTGTTGATAAGGGTTTTTGTAGATGATGTTGTCGAGAATGCCCTCTTTCATATTGGCTGCATTTTCATCAAACAAGTCACTGCCAATGGCCCGCAACTTACCTTGCAGTCCCATCTCCTGCACCAGATTACCAATCATCACACTTCCCCGGGCATTGACACTGTAAATGGCCCGGATGCTTGGATCGCTGTTGAGGTATTCCCGCATCCGCAGGGAAATCTCTTCTTCGTCTTTGTAGCCATGAACTTTGATGGTTTTCAGGTTGATATCGTTTTCCTCCATGTATGCATCAAACCCTTGAATAATGCCATAATGGGAAGGAACCATCACATCCCCGGCCCCTATGAGCACACTGCTATTTTCTGGAAGCTGTGAGCTTAACAGCTCAGCCACCATGCGGCCTGTCACCTGATAGTTGGCCTGGACACAGCCCAATCGACCGCTGTCATACAGATCGTCACAGGTAAGCATGACTGGAATTCCCTCTTGGATGAACTGGCGTATGGCCTGTTCGCCCCGTTCATCGTGGGCATGGCCCACGGTGATCAGCCCGTCAATTTCATGGTCATACCTTTCCAGCACCGCTGTCAGTTCATGTCCCTGCACATTCATCGTGTTGTAATAGGGTATTTCGATGACCTGCAGGTTATAATCCTGAAGCTCCTCCATACAGTCCCGAAACCCCTGCCAGACATAGGTGTAGTAATACCGGTTCTGCTCTGTGGAGCCGGGAAAAGCCGCCACAATTCGCAGGGTTTTCCGCTTAAGAGAAGACGCCACATAGTTGGGGCGATAGCCAAACTCCCGAGCTGTCTCCAGTATTCGCTCCCGCAGTTCATCCCCTACGCCCGGCTTGCCGTTTAAGGCACGGTGTACGGTTCCTGAAGAAACGCCCATGTTTGCTGCAATGTCTTTGATGGTGACTCGTTTGACCATTCGTTTCACCGCTTCACGTTTACTAAAACGTTTTCTTAACGTTCTGGCCTTATTTTAATATGCCTTTTTCCGCCTGTCAATCACTTTTTCTCAGAAAAGCAAAATAATGTTTAAAGAGTGGGAATTTTTCGTGATCACTTATTTCTCTTTTGCTTCTATGAATCCAGTATTTTCAAGCGCTCTATCCTTTTAAGCTTTTATGTTTGCGTATTCGCTGTTCTTTCGGCAAGAATAGCAGCAGTGGTTTTGACTGAATTGCATGAATGATTAATCTATTCAACGCTTCTTTTACTAAAACGTTTTAACCTCTTTTCTCCCTGTTGTCCCTGTGGTATAGTGAAAGCGTCATGACCTTTGTTCCAAGTCTTCTCAGCACTTTGCTCATGGATTTTACAAATCAGCAAGCAATGCCTGAAGCTGCTTTTAACTTTGTCGCTGGTCATGGCTGGCTGATTTTGGATATGTGACAGGAGGATTTTCGATGGAAAAGCCCATTGTGGTACGTACCACTGTGAATGCCCAGATTTTCCGTGATTTTAGCCATTTTAACGCTTTTCAGATGAACCACCGGGGATTGATGCTGCTTTTCTTTCCTGTTTTTCTCATCATTCTGGGTGTGGTTCATTTGAGTACCGGCAGCCGTCTTTTTTTCTATGCGTACTGCGGCGCCGGCCTTTTGCTTCCTCTGGCGTACCTGATCTTTTACCGGGTATCTCTGAACCGTCAAATTCGCCTTCACCACCTGGAAATGCCCCGGGTAGCCTATACGGTGACCCTTGGGCAAAAAGATGTGAAGGTGACCAGCGAAACAGAAATTACCACCTTTCAGTGGCATCAGGTATACCGGGTATTTCACCTGGAGCAGGTGTCTTACTTGTATTTGACCAAAGCCCGGGCCTTTATTCTGCCCCATGGCGATTTGCAGCAGGGAACCCCTGAGGCGCTATTCAAACTGGTGGGCGAGCAGGTGCCCCCCATTCGGGTTAAGCACAAACGCCGTCAACCAAAGGGATAGTATCCGGTGCCTGTCTTTTCACCATTCCTGTCAGATTGATTCAAAAAAAGCAGTGACTGCCGCCTGTTCTAAGCGGTGTCACTGCTTTTTTGTCCGTTATGATGTGTCATGCCTGGTTGCCTTTACTGCGTGATTGTATGTGTCCGTGATTGCGTGATTGACCAGCTATTTCACGGCTATTCGCTCAACGCCGCCCATGTACCCCCGAAGCACTTCTGGAATCACCACACTGCCATCAGGCTGCTGGAAGTTTTCCAGAATCGCCGCCAGGGTGCGGCCCACTGCCAGGCCAGAACCATTGAGGGTATGAAGAAATGTGACCTTTCCACCTTCTTTGGGGCGATAGCGAATGTTGGCCCGCCGCGCCTGAAAGTCTTCAAAGTTACTGCAGGAGGAGATCTCCACATACCGATTGTAGCTGGGCATCCACACTTCCACATCGTACTTAAAGGCAGCGGTGAAGCCCAGGTCACCCGTGGAGATTTTCACCACCCGATAAGGAATTCCCAGCTGTTTCAACACTTCCTCCGCATTGGCGGTGAGACTTTCCAGCTCTGCATAAGAGGTTTCAGGGGTGGTGAATTTCACCATTTCCACCTTGTTGAACTGATGCTGGCGAATGAGCCCCCGGGTGTCACGACCGGCAGACCCGGCTTCTGAACGGAAACAGGGGGTATAGGCGGCGTAGCAGAGGGGCAGGGATTCTTCGGGAATGATTTCGTCCCGGTGGATGTTGGTCACCGGCACTTCTGCCGTGGGCACCAGAAAATAGTCTTTTTGAGGCACCCGGAAGGTGTCCTCTTCAAATTTGGGCAGCTGGCCGGTGCCGGTCATGCTCTGGCGATTCACCATAAAGGGAGGCATCAGCTCCTGGTAGCCGTGACGTTCGGTGTGAAGGTCCAGCATGAAGTTGATGAGAGCCCGTTCCAGTCTGGCTCCCAGCCCTTTATAGAGCACAAAACGGGCTCCGGTGACTTTGGCTGCCCGCTCAAAATCTAAGAGATCAAGCTCTGTTCCCAAGTCCCAATGGGCTTTGGCTTCATATTCAAAGGTGAGAGGCGTTCCCCAGCGGCGCACTTCCACATTGTCGTCATCTGTCTCTCCCTGAGGAACATCGGGATGGGGCACATTGGGAATACGCAGCATCATCTCATAAAGGTCGCTGTCCACCTGGGCCACGTCGCCGTCTAGCTCTTTGATACGGGCAGAAAGGTCTTTCATTTTTGCCATGATTTCGGTGGTGTCTTCCCCCTCTTTTTTCAGGCGGGGAATTTCCCGGGAAACTGCATTTTGTTCACTTTTCATCTGCTCCACTTCCTGAAGCAGGCTGCGCCGTTTTTCATCCAGCGCCACTACGGCATCCAGATCCACCTCTGCTTCTCCCCGACGTTCCATGGCTGCTTTAATGGTTTCCAGTTCATTGCGAATGCGTTTCAGATCCAACATCTCAATTCCTCCTCATCTTTATTTAGCTCTTTTTCTTTTTTGTCTTCTCTTTTCATTCTAACTTCATTCTTTTCTTTTTTGCCTCCGGCATTTCTTCTCTTTTTTTCTTTTTTTATCGTACAAAAAAACCTTCATCCCCGGTGAAAGGGACGAAGGTTCATACTCCGCGTTGCCACCCTGATTGACTGTTTCACATGAAACAATCCACTCAACAGACGGGATAACGGCTGTCTGGGCCGGCGGCGCTTGGCGGCCATCGATTGACACAAGTGTCTTCTACGGCTGTTCACGCAACAGTTCCGAACTGGATTCGACTGAATGCACCACCGTCTTCCACCACCGACGGCTCTCTGAAGGTTTCTCACAGTCTACTGGGTTCTTCTTCACTTTTTCATATGTTTTTTTCATTGCTCTTCATTTGCTTTTGTCTTCTCAATTCACCAGCATGCTCAGCCGTACCTTTGATCAAGTTATTGTATCACAGCTATCTTCACTTGACAACCTGTTCGGCTTCCGTTTGTACGACTTTCGTTTTTCTGCAGGTCCATCCCTGCCGATGGTTCCACGATTTTGCTGTTTCGGCTGTTTCAGTTGATTTGGCTGTTTCGACTGTTTTGGCTATTTCAGTTCTTTTGCCTGCGCCACAATTTCAGCTTCTTTTGCGTCAACCACTTCTGGCGTGGTCAATCCGTGGGGCACTTTGTTTCCCGCTTCATCAACGCTGACAAAGGTGATGAACCCATCCACCAGAAGATCGTTGGTTTTTTCATCCACCACACTGGCGTAGACGGTGATGCTGGTACGACCGGTGAGCACCACTTTGCTGTCAATGAGAATAATACTGCCATTACGCACCGGTTTGAAAAAACGGAAGCCGTGAACTTTAAGGCACACAATGCCTTCTGGTTTTCCGTACTGGCTGGCTGCCGCCACAAAAGATGCTTCCACAAACCATTCTGCCATTCTGCCGGCAAAAAGAGTGCCGTGATGGTTCAAATCTTCACTTTTCACCAAATGGTGAATCAGATGACTTTTCATAAGGGTTCCTCCTTCGATTTTCATTATTCGTTGGTTATTCTCACTGTATACCCATTTTCTGGATATCTATTAATGATTTTTAATGAAAATCGTCGAAGAATTGGGTTAGGTTGGTGCTGGTCGGTACATGAAGTTTCTATTCTTGTGATTGTGCTTCCAGGGCATTTAAAATTTGTTCCAATCGTGCCAGGGCTTCCCCATAGGCGGCCCAATCTCCCTCCTGGGAGGCCTGCTGGGCGTTTTCGAAGGTGCTGTTGGCAGCTTGAATTAGGATTTCTGTAGAAGCTTCTGACAAATCAGCCGGCAACGTTATTTCCGGTGATGGCGTGTCGCCAGGTGCGCCTGGGGCAGCAGGGGTTTCTTCCGGTGCCGAGGGCTGATCATCTGGTGATGAAGGCGTTCCCGTGCCACTTTCTGGAATGGTGGGTGTCCCGGCCCCAAAGAGGCGGGTCAGGGCTTCTTCAAGAGTGCTTTCCATGACAATGTCGTCTCCAAAGGCAGCGATGACCTGCTTCACCTCTGGCGGGCTGTCGGAATTGGAAGCCTGGATGTACAGGGGCTCAATGTAGAGGAAGGAGTTGTTCATGGGAATCACCAACAGGTTCCCCCGAATCACCTGAGAGCCACCTTCTCCCCACAGGGTGAGGCTCTGTGAGATAACTTCATTCTGATCAATACGGGCCTCTATCTGCATGGGTCCGTAAATGTTTTGGTCTTTGGGCAGCTGGTAAAGCACCAGTTCACCATAATGCTCCCCGTCGTTTCGGGCCATGAGAAGGGCAATCATGTTGTTCAGCCGGTTGGGGGTGTAGGGAACGGATAGCACGAACTCCTCCCTGTTTTCTCCCGGCATTTTGAAAATCATGTACTGAGACTCCACATTTTGAGACTGACCGGCATAGCGCTCCTGGGCAATGTTCCACAGGTCTTCGTCCAGATAGAACACAGAGGGGTTGGCCATGTGGTAACGCTCATAAACGATGGTTTGCAGATCAAAGAGCTCCTGAGGATAACGAATGTGTTTGTGTAAGCCTTCCGGCAGGGCTTCCAGAGGCTGGAACAGGCCGGGAAAAATATTGGCATAGGTTTGAATCACCGGATCTTGCACATCGGCAATATAGAAGTTGACGTCGCCTTCATAGGCATCCACCATGACCTTCACCGAATTACGCATGTAATTGTAGTCTCCCCGCAGGCGGCTGTTGTAATCCTGGTTCAGGTAGGGGGTGGCGTAGGGATACTTGTCATGAATGGTAAAGGCGTCGATGATCCAGACTAACCGTCCCTCATGGATCACCAGATAAGGGTCTTCATCATACAACAGGAAGGGGGCAATTTTTCTCACCCGTTCTTCAATGTTTCTGTCAAAAATGATGCGGCTCTCGCCGGAAATACTGCCGGAAACAAACAGCCGGGCACTCCGTTCCCGCAGGGCGTAAAGCAGACGGTTGAAGCCATTCAAGGGAATACCGGCGGTTCCTTCATACATGGTTTCTGCATTGTCTTCCCCCATGGGGTAGTCAAACTCCATTTCGCCGGTGTTCACCACAATGTAATGATTGGTAAGTTCTCCAAAATAGATCTCCGGCCGGGTGATCTCCAGATCAGTGGTGCTTACGGGGGGAATGTTGCGAATAAACAGCTCTGGCTGCCCCTGAGGGGTGATGGCATTCACCGGTGACACCACTGCGCCATAACCATGGGTGTATTTCAGATGCATGTTCAGCCAGGTTTTGGCGGATTCGCTGATGCGTTCCATGTTCAGTTCCCTGGCGGCAGTAAACACCTGTCGGTATTCGCCGTCAATGTGGTAGCGGTCAATGTCCACGTCTGTGAACTGGTAATAGGGGCGAATGGCCTGCAGCTGGTTGTAGCTGAGGAGGGCTGGCCGGTAGTCATTGATACGGATGTTTTTCACTGTTTCCGGGTTGGCTTCCAGGTCTTCCCGGGTGAGGTTATAGTCAATGTCAAATTTTTCTTCCCGCACATTGTCTAATCCATAGGCCATGCGGGTGTATGCGATGTTTTGATTAATATAGGGCGTCTCCCGGGCCAGCACATTGGGTTCCACCACAAAACGCTCCACTCCGGCAGAGGCAATGCCTCCCACCACTGTCACCAGCACCAGCAGCACCGGGCCTGCCACCATCAGCTTGTATTTGCGGCCATAAAATCCCACCAGCAGCAATACGCCGCCGGCAAAACTCACCAGGGCTTTGATGCGGTACAGGGGCAGACCCACGGCCATATCAGTATAGCCGGCGCCATAAATGGCCCCCTGTGGAGAGTAGAGGAGCTGGTAAATACTGAGTAGATACCGAAGGGTGAGGATGGCAAAAAAAATCACACCCAGGGTTACCATCTGGCGGGTGGCAAAAGCCAAAAACCGTTTCATCGTGTCTTTCCAGGGATTGGTCCCTTCTTCCACCTGAATCAGGGTGGGCCGGCGGGCAGCCAGCATGAACAAATAGAAAAAGAAAGTAACCACCACCACGGTGAAAATCAATGAAATCAGTGTGTCCAGTCCTTGCATCAAGAGGGGCCAGGTGAAGAAATAATAGGCGATGTCTTTTCCAAAAACCGGGTCTTCCACGCCAAAGGGAACCTGATGGCGAAACTCCAGAATCTGCCACCAGAAACGTCCCACGGTGTTCATGGCTGTATAAAGGCCCAGCACCACCGCCGGCAGCAGCAGCCATCGGTTGATTTGCTTGTCTGACAGGGTTACTTGGGTGGCACCGGTCTGTTTCTCGTACCTTTTCTTGAGTACCCGAAAATATGCATAAAAGAGAATGCCTGCCACAATAAACACAGGGATCCCCAACGTCATCTGAGTACGCAGCCGGGTGAGAAACACGCCGGTGTATCCCAAATCGGCAAACCACTGGTATTCGGTGATGAAATGGACCAGCTGGCTGGTGAAAAGCAGCACCACCACCACCAGGGCCGCCACCCCTCCCAGTATTTTTCGAATGCGGTTCATTTGAAAAACTCCCTTCTCTGATCATCCGCTGAAATGACTGGATGAACACCTTTTTCTGAGTGATTTCTCACTGAGCTCCCTTGATCTAATCGTTCTGATCAACGTCACCCCTGTTTTCGATTTCATTGATTCATTTCGCTTGTTCTCATCATCATTTACACTTTATCACATCAACATGAACTGTTGATGAAATGGTGTTGCTAAACAAGACGTTCTTTTCCCGTAAATGTTTTCTTTCAATCCTCCCGGATTTCTCCCGGATTTGAAGCGCTGCTATCTATTAATGCCTGAAGATGACCGGTGATGACTGAAGAAAAGGCACCGGGCATTTTCTGCCGGGTGCCTTTATTGCATGGTCCGTTTAAATTCTTTCTTGAATTTTTCGATGATTTTCTTTTCCATTCGGGAAACCGTCATCTGTGATACATTCAGAGACATGGCCACCTGCATCTGGGTCTGGTTTTCGAAGAAGCGGTCTTTCAGCACCTTGCGCTCCACCTGATTCAATTTTTCCATGGCCTGCAGAATGAAATCCCGGTTTTCAATGAAGTCAAACATTTTGTCGGTTTCACCGATGAGATCCATGAACTGAATGTCTTTGTCTTCCCCTTCGTTGTCGTAGGTGAGGTCAAGAGACTTGGGGGTGTATACCTGGTTGGCTTCCATGGCTTCGATGATTTCTTCCTCAGAGCAATTCAGGTACTCGGCGATATCTTTTATTTTGGGGGTTCGCTGTAACTGTTGTTGTAGAATACTTTTGGTGGTATTGATTTTTTTCGACAGTTCTTGAATGCGCCGGGGTACCCGGATGGACCAGCCTTTGTCACGAAAGTACTTTTTGATTTCACCGATGATGGTGGGAGTGGCAAAACTGGAAAACTCATAGCCCCGGTCAACATCAAAGCGCTCGATGGCATAGATCAGGCCGAGGGAAGCCACCTGGTAGATGTCTTCGTAATCGATGCCTTTGTTGATATACTTTCTGGAGAGTATTTCGGCGATAAACAGGTAGCGCCTTACCAGTTCATTTCGGATTTTCACATCCCGGTTTTCCCGGTAGACCAGGAACAGTTCTTTATCATTCAGTGTGTCAAGGGAAAGATGGCGGCCCGGGTCTGACGGAGAGTGATTGGCGGTGGATGGTGTCGTCATCAGGCTTCCTCCCTTAGATTCTTAATCATGGTGATGGATGTGCCTTGGCTGCTGCCGGTTTTAATTTTCACGTCATCCATCAACGATCTGATGATAAAGATTCCCAGCCCTCCTTCATTCAGTTCTTCCAGCTTGGGAGCCTGGAGAGTTTGAACACTGTAGCCCTTGCCGAAATCAGAAACAGAGATGGTCAGACGTTCCTGTTCACGAACAAACTGGACAACAAAATTTTCCTCAGCACCGCAGCCCCCATGCATAATGGCATTGGAGCAGGCCTCGGACAAAGCCACCTTGATGTCTTCGATGTCTTCAATATCGAAGCCCATGCTGCTGGCAATGGCTGTGACTGTCAACCGGATCATACTCACATACTCTGAACGATGGGGAATGGACAACTCGATCATTTCCCGGTTGATTTCCTGATTCATTTTGCTGAGCTCCTTCATCACTGGTCTCACGATAGGGATCACCTTCTCATTGGATTTGGAAACTAATTTTCCACTACTAGTATTTTATCCAATCCCGTGATATTTAATAATTTTTTTATGCTGGGCTTCACATTTCTGACAAGAATATTCAAATTTTCCTTCTGCAGCTGCTTCAGGGTTCCGATGAAAACGCTTAATCCGGTGCTGTCAATGTATTCCAATTGGTCTCCCATGATGCGGATCGACTCTTTTTTCTCGTCCAACATTTCATTCACTGCTTTTTTCAGAATGCCGGCAGTATGCAGGTCCACTTCCCCCTCCAGTACAAGCACCCAAAGCTGTTCCTCTTCATTAAAGGATTTTTGGATCTTCAGTGCCACTGTACTCCCTCCTTCATTGCGAATAAAAGGCGTCATTGTGTGTTGTCTGTCTATTATAACAGATTCCGCCTGTTAACACTATATGAGTGCGTCGATTTGTCTTTGTTTTGGACGGTTAGTCTCATCATTGGACTATTTTGGTGATGATAACAGCTGGTTAAAAGGCATTTAACTGGCACGGAGCTCTCCCAAATGAATTAAATCTGCCAATAGTCCGGTGTCTTCTCCGTAATTGCCCAGTAATGCATCTCGCATGATGTCAAGATCTTCCCGGCTCACCCGGTCTTCCGCCGTTTTCTTCTCGTGGCTGCATCGGTTGCGAATGGTGCGCACTGTATCCAGCCGGGCGTCGAAGTCATTGTTTCGAATGGCTTTCAGCTGGTTCATCAACCGTCGGTCGCCGCTTTTATACACTTCTTCGGTACAAATTCCCAAAATATACTTCAAATTGCCCAGATAGATGCTTTCCCATTGAGCCACTGGCTTTTCTTTTCCTTCTCTTTCTAGGGTTTTGCCTGATCGCTGCATCATGGGCAGGCGACGCAGCCCCTGAAAAGCGATCTGGTTCATCACGGTCTCTGCCAGCGTACCGTACAGCACTCCGACAGGAGACTGATCGTTATCTGTCTCTGTGTAAATGGTTCGCAGCATCTCCGCTTCCAGCAGTGATTGGCGCACTGATTCATTCAGCCCTTCCCACAGATCACGGCTGACACGATTTTTAAGAGTGGGCGGCATGGCCAGATCTGCCGCATTAATGTGCACGTACTGGCGAAACAGGTTCACCACGTGCCGGTTGTAGGTTTCCTTTTCTTCGTCGGTAAGGGTCTCCCGGGCGTTTGTTTTTCGAATGAGTTCGTCCCCCGCCACGGTACTGGCAAACCGGTTCAGCAGCATCTGCGTCTGTTCCAGCAGCAATTGATAGGCCTGTTCCACTTTTTCTGCCGATTCCTGCTGCATCTGGGCTGATTTCCGATAGAGCTCCATGGCTTCCTTCCATTCGCTGGTTCGGTTCCCGTGACCTTCCTGTCTTTCCAGCAACGGTGTCTCTTTTTCCACAAACCACCGAAACACTTCTGATGTAAAGGTACCGTCCTCCTGCAGCAGTTTTCGTTCCAACGCTAAGCGGAAAGCGGGTTCCATCGCCTCTGGCACAGGGGACCGCCTGCTGATTTTCAGTTCTCCGCCGGCCAGTTTTCTGAACAGCTCTTTTTCTTCTTCGTCGGAAGATTCCCAGTGGGTGCGAAGAATGCCATGGGCGTCTTTGGCCACCTTATGATGGAAGGCCTCCACCGCTTCCTGACCTTCATCGGTGGGAGCCTGTTCTTCCCAGCTGCGGCAGGCTGACCGCAACAGCCCTGGAATGCCGCCGGATACTCGCATCAGCCATTCCTGATCTTTCTCTTTCAGTGTCAACCCGCAGCGTTCCATGTACGTTTTGCCTTCTTCACTGGTGAACAGTGACAGACTTTCGCTCATGAAAACACCGGAAAAACCTGATTCTGCACATTCCCGGGAGACGGATTCAATGGCTTTTCGGCTGGTTGTCAGGTATCGCACATCCATGGTGGTGTTTCCCACCAGGGAACGGAGAAAAGCAAAGCTGCGCTCTGCCAGTTCTCTGCGCTGCTGGTCCCCGGTTCCTTTTCCCAGCCGGCGTGTCAGCTGGTCAATATCGTCCAGCATGATCACTGTCACCACTTCTTCCTCATACAGTCGCTGCAAGATGTCTTTCAGCTGGCTTGCCAGGCGTCGTTCCCGATCTTCCGCCAACTCATCGTATATGTGACGACTGTAAGTTTTCACTTCATCACTCATAATGGGGCAGGTTCTGATGGCTTCGTAAATGGCTTCATGAAACAAGAGCAGAAATTCACGGAAATCCCGGGCGCCTCCGTGATTCATGGGTACAACCAGGTTTTGAATCCCTGTATCCAGCAATTTTTCACGGGTTTCCCACAATGCCAGGTACTGCATGAGAGAACTTTTTCCCGTGCCGTCTTCTCCAATGAGGGCCATGCTGTTGGAGTAGGTGCCAAAAACACTGTCCTGAATTTTCCAGATCAGATCCTCCCTGCCCACAAAGTCCTCTGCTTCCCGCACCGGGTATCGTTTGTAACATAGTCCTTTTCCCATTGACTTTTGTCACTCCTTTGTCTCATCCTTGGCTTCGCCCTTTGCCGGCCAGCCTTCTGCATCAAGCACTTTTGCCACGGTCCATTTGCGCTGTAAAAATAATCGCCACAGATCCACTGCCACCCGAAACGCTTCCGCATTATCTGGAGATTCTGTTAACACACCCAGCCTTTGCAGGCTGTCCACCACTTCTTCCAGTTTTGATCGATATATCAGCTGTTGTAACCCGGGTCGATTTTTCATGGCTGCCACCTGATCTAACAGGGTCTGTTTTGTCACCCAAGATACATTTTTGGGAGATGCCTCTGCTGTCATGGCCAGCACCACCCGTTCTGCCGGGTCTGTGACGGTTTCCCAGAGATGGTCGAAATAATTTTGCTTTTCGTTCATCTGCAGGGTATTTGCCACTGCATCGTCCACATCTGATGGGTACACCACCCGCCGGTTTTCCCGGTTCATCCGGTCCACCATGGCCTTGCAGAGAATGGAGGTGTAGTAGGGGTGGCCGCTGGTCATGAGAAATACCCTGTCAAGGGTTTCTGTCAAATATGTCAACTCTCCTTCATAAGGCACCTGAATCATGCTGTGGGTTCCTTTTCGGTCCATAAAACCCACTTTAAGCAACTGGGCGGTATCAGAAATCTTCAGGGCATCGTCTGTCATGCGGTCCACCAGATAGCCGCCGCCGGCAATCATTAGTCTGATTTTATCAGAATGCTGCATCTGGCTGCGAAGCAGGGGAAACAGGTGGTTTGAAAACCGCTTTTCCTGCACACCGTCGATAACAGCTTCAAACTCGTCCAGAAGCAGTAGCAGTTTGTGTTCCCCCAGATGCTCTTCCAGCTGCCTGAAAAACTGCCCCAGCCGTCTCACGGGATTGTCTTCAAAAAAAGCTTCATCTGGCATGTCCATGGAAATACCTTTTTGTTTCAATGTTCGAACGGTGTCCATCACAAACAGGTCATACACCAGTTCTGCCGTGTTCTCAACACTGGTCAGTTGCTGTACGTCGCAAAAAACGGGGATGTAGGGTTTTGGTGCATTTCGATACACGTAGTGTAACAGTGAGCTTTTTCCAATGCGCCGCAGCCCATATACCAAAAAGGTCACATTGCTGCCGGTGGATGCCAGCCCATTCCGGATGATGTTCATCTCCTGGTCCCGGCCAAAAAAGATGTCGTCTTTCTTGATGGCCGCCAGAGGATACCGGTCACTCAGTTTTTCCGTTGGTTCATGTGCCGGCGGAGTGATGGTAATTTCTGTTTCCAGCAAGGTGTGGGCCATCTGGCTTCCCACCTGGCTGATTCCCATCAATGTGGCGGTCCCAGGCTGGGCATCGGAAAGGGGCATTGTCATGGTCAGGGTTTCACCAGGATCCAACCGGGGCCATTCCTGTTCCCATGAAATGGGGTCCATGGTATCAGCAGTCACTACCATTCTTAACCTGATCTGTTCTGCTGGCTCATTTCCAAGGCTTGTCACAAGAAATTCCAGGGATGTTCCCTGTGCCACTATATTCTCCAGGTTTAACAGTTTCAGTTGAAAATCAGTCTTTTGTTCCTGCAGATCCTGCTCTTGCTTGATCAGATTTTTCCACTGGTTCAGGGCCCCATTGAGGGGATTTTTGTAATGAGCTTCCACTTTTTGTTGCAGTTCTCGGGTGAGTATGGGGGTGTTCAGTGTTCCCATCAGTTCCGCCAGTTTTTCCTTTCTTTCTTTTACAGAGGTTTCCCGCTGGTAGGCTGCAGCCTGATGCACCACCTCTTGTAATGTGGCAAGCAGACTCCCCCCATAGCTGCGGTTTTTCTCACTAAGGCCAAAAAACTTGTGGCTCTGACTATGTTTTTGCAACAGGGCAAGGGTCTTTCCCAGATAGGGCAGCATGGTTAACAGGTCCTGGGGTGTCTGCAGCCATCGGAAAGACTCCAGCAGCTGTTGAATTCCTTCTTCGATCATTCGCTGCACGGGTTCTCCCTTTTGCTGCCGCCAGAGCAGCAACACCAGCCACTCGCTGCAAACGGCAATCCTGCGGAGATTATCTTTCATGTTACCCAATACCTGAACCATGGCCTGAGCATATTCTGTCAAATAATCTTCCAGCTCATCTTCCAGGCCTTCTTCCTGGACCCGGGCTGCCGCCGCCAGAAAGAAGCGTGCTTTTTGCTGATCTCCGGCGGGATTCATGGGATTTCGCTCCATTTTCACCCGTTCCTGGCGAGATTCCCACTCTCTTTCTGTAAAGGGAGTCTCTTTGTTCCCCTGGCTTTCCAAAGTCTGTTTTATAAAGGGGAGTGTTGCCAGGATTTCCTCAAGGGAAAGATTCAGATCCATTTCATCAGGATATGTCATCATTAGATTAAGGTCATAAGTTGGTACTTCTGTTGTTTTCAAAGGAATATCATCCGATTTTACCAATCTGTTCTCCTGTTTTTTGACTGGGATTCCATTGTTTCTGTTTGATGAATCTTTCATGGCTGTATGCAGTTCTGTGCAGCCTTTAAGATAGAGTTCTTGGCGGGAACGAATGGACTCCATCATCTGGGTGGCCTCCGTTCCCCGCTGATCACGGACTGCTTTCATGGCATCCATGAACACCGCTGCTTCCGGGTCATGCTCCTGCAACAGTTGATGTACCCGGTCAGTGAGCTTCTCCGGGTAATTTCCCATCACCATCCAACGAACAGCCGCCGCCTGGTATCCCAACAGTTCTCCTGTTTTCAGAAGAAACGGCTTTCCTTTTTCTGCCATCATGTACGCTTCACACAGCTGGACAAGGATGGTGGACTTATTTTGATCATCCACTTTTTCCGGCGCCTCCACCAGAAAATGAAAGGCTTCCCGGGCTTCTTTCCATCGGCCCATGCGGATATATATCAGTCCCTGTCGGAAACTGCTTTTGTACTCGTCGGCACTGTCTTTTTCTGCTTTTTCCCTGTTCAACTGCTCCATTGCCAGCCCCAGGGCATCTTTTTCGTCGGTTGACAACCCTGGTGACGAGGCAATCCCCTCTCTCAGACTTGTGGGTCCATATAAGGCTATCAACAGGCTTATTCCCCTTTTTCTGTCAGATGTATTGATCTTCTGAACCCATTGAAGACAGACGCTGCGGGTTTTGCTTATGGTTCCCTCTTTAACCCGGTCCCATATCTCCGTCGCAATAAAGGCACCATCGTTTGCCTCCAGTTCTTTCAGACTTTCTGCCATTTTGGGGCTTATTTTTTGGGCCAGCACAAAAAAATACCTCATGATGCTGCCAGGAGCTTCACTGCGGCAGACATACTGTTCCAATAAATGTTTATGCTTTTCAAATGAGTTGCTGCACATCAACTGAAGGGTTTCAGGAAAAATCAGTAAGGGTTGATGCGCTTCTTCGCTGAGAATGTCCACAATTCGTCGATCTGGATTTTCCACCCGCTTGGAATCCTGGGGATCTTCTGGAGCTCGTGCCAGCATTGCCAGCGTCTTCATCATGGCTTTTTTTTCTTCACTTTCTTCTTTATCCACTTTTTCCCACAGATTCACCAGTTTCAGCAAATAGGCCGTCAGATGATCCCCTTTATCCTCCATATGCCGGTTGATCCGGCCTTCTTCCTGTAAATACTCCCGCAAACGCGCACACAGAGAAATATCTCCCGTTGCCATGGCAGTGGCCAACATCCGCAGGTATTCCATTGCCCTTCTTAGAGGTGCTGGTACCGCGTATTGCAACACTTTTTCCCTCACATGGAAGGCTTCTTTTGCCCGCCCCATGCGCAGCAGCGTATCTGCATACACATCACCAGCCGCCTGGTCTCGGGGAAAGAGACGGTAGAGTTTTTCCATCAGTGAAAGTGCTTCCTGGTCCAGTTTTTTCCCTTCCAACTCTGCCGCCATGTCTTTTAAACTGCTCCACGAAGGTGAAATTGGATATTTCACCACTGTTTCCACCATTTTGTAACCTAACTCTTGATCCTGTAAACTGGCCAGTTCCAACACCTGGTAAATACACCTGAAATTCTTTCGATCACTGCCGGATATATTTTTTTCTTCTGTCAGCCAGAAGTGTCTCCACCATTCCAGCCGGTCAAAGGTGTTGGCCCATTTTAATAGTTTCGTCAGATCGCCATGAAACCGATACCCGGCCACATGAGCTTGGAAGGCCTCTTCCAAATTGCCGTCAAACTCGTGAAAAATGCCTTCTATCCAGTAGCGCTGCATTTCTTTCTGCCAGGAAGCCGCCTTTTTTGCCAGGGCACGAACTTCTTCCACCAGCGCATGCTTGTCCAAAAGTGTAATGATCGGTTGGCTGCTTTCCAACTTGTTGGCGTTGTTGCAGAAAAAAGTCCAGTATCCTGCTTCCTGACCTTGCTCGTGTTTCATTTTCATGGGTTGAAGGGCTGCATAGTGGGCTTCAACCCAGATGTTCTGTTCCACACAAAAGTGTTGCATTTCCCGCCAGTCTTTTTGTTCATTGGAAAGCCGGCAGATAAAGAACTGACAGGCACAGGCACAGTGGATCTTTCGATTGCCGGATTGCCGTTCATACCAGTTGCGCACGGCCCGCCACCGTTCTCTTGAACGGGGCTGTTCCTGCAGGCCGCGAAACAGTTTTGCCGGCTCTGGGGATATTTCATTCACCGGCATGTCTCCCAGCGTTTTTTCCACTGAAACCGTTTCTCCTGTTAGCAACGCATCTTCAAATGTTTCCATCCATGTATTCCATGCTGACGCCACTTTCATAAGCCGCCTCCTTTGTGACAGGTGGACTTTTTTCGTCTCCCACTTGCCCTCTTTTGTATGTTATTGTCAGAACAGAGGGACGCTACTCACTTCTGTCTGCTGCTGTATTTCCACGGATATTATTCGTTTCTCACCAGGCGTTTCCTTCTGATAGATATCTCTCCAGCGAAATGGCGACCCTTCCTAATGCTTACGGTATCCTCATTCTATGCCTTCAATCATAGCATAAGGGACCTGGATTGACCAGATTTGAGAGGTTTTTTAGCCCACTTTGAAGCCCCATCAGTTTTTCTTATCAAAAAAAGCACCCCTGCCGGCTTCCATCAATGGATGCGGCAAAAGGTGCCTGTTGATTTATTATCTTCGTTTGTTTTCGTTCCCGTTTACTTTTCGTTTACTTTTCGTTTACTTTTCGTTTTCTTCGTCTGACTCTTCTTCTGACCCTTCTTCCAAACCTTCTGATACCGCTACTTCCTCTGCTGTTTCCATATCAATTCCCTGGGCACCTTCCATTTCCACCTCTGCCTCCAACTCTTCTTCCAGGGCATTCTCCGGTTCTTCTTCCCGTCGGGGCAGCAGTGCCATGGAGATGATGTGGTGCTGTTCGCCGGTACGCATCAAGCGCACGCCCCGGGTGCGGCGGCCAACTCGGGAGATGGTGGCCACGGCCAGGCGGATGATACTGCCATCCTGATTGATGAGCAGCAGTTCATCGTCATCGTTGGTGATGCGGGCACCGATGAGCTCACCGGTATCTGCGGTATAATTGTAGGTATAGAGCCCTTTGCCGCCTCTTGACTGGACACGGTATTGATTAACGCTGGTACGTTTTCCAAAGCCTTTTTCACTCACCACCAGCAGGTCTTCCGGTTGCTGGGGATCAAAGACTTCCATGGTTACCACCCGGTCATCTTTTGCCAGGGTGATGCCTTTGACACCCATAGAGCTGCGGCCCGTCTCCCGAAGCCTGTCGGTTTCAAAACGAATACCAATGCCCCGGGCAGTGGTGAGCATCACATGATGTCCCGGATCGGCATGACGCACGCTAATAAGCTGGTCACCCTCCCGCAGTGTGAGGGCAATGAGGCCTCTTTTGCGGGTATTGAGAAACTGGCAGAGCTGGGTTTTTTTTATGACGCCTTTTTCAGTGGCCATGAGAAGGTATTTAAGATCACACTGTTTGCTCACAGGAATGGTGGCGGTGATCTTTTCTTCTGGTTCCAGCTGAATCAGGTTCACAATGGCACTGCCTTTGGCCTGCCGTTTGCCTTCAGGAATTTCATACACATTCAGCTTGTACACCCGCCCTCTGTTGGTGAAAAAGAGGAGAGAATCGTGGCTGGAGGTGATAAGAATGCGTTCCACAAAGTCTTCTTCCCGGGTACTGAGGGCACTGATTCCCTTTCCGCCCCGTTTTTGGCTTTTATATTCGCTGACGGGCACCCGCTTGCAGTAGCCGAAATGAGTCATGGTGATGACCACATCTTCTTCTTCGATGAAGTCTTCCATGTTCAGCTCTTCGATATTTTCTTCGATGAGAGTGCGGCGGGGATCGCCGTATTTTTCCTTGATTTCCACAAGTTCATCACGAATAATGTCTCTCACCAGCTGTTCACTGGCCAGAATGGCCCGC
Organism: Anoxynatronum sibiricum; assembly: GCF_039414295.1. NCBI lineage: Bacteria > Bacillati > Bacillota > Clostridia > Eubacteriales > Clostridiaceae > Anoxynatronum > Anoxynatronum sibiricum. The sequence continues at coordinate 26,071 of NZ_JBCITM010000005.1, forward strand.
AGCTGCTGAATCACTTTCATGGTTTCTTCGTAGTCGGCAATGATTTTGTCCCGCTCAAGACCGGTGAGGCGCTGCAGGCGCATTTCCAGAATGGCCTGAGCCTGACGCTCTGAGAAATCAAACTGGGTGATGAGGCCTTCTTTGGCTTCTGCCCCGGTGCGACTGCTGCGAATAAGGGCGATTACCTTGTCCAGGTGATCCAGAGCCTTTCGAAGACCTTCCAGAATATGGGCCTTTTCTTCTGCCTTGGCCAAATCATAACGGGTGCGGCGCACAATGATTTCTTTCTGATGCTCCAGGTAGTAATGGAGCATTTCTTTCAGATTTAGTACTTTGGGCTGGCCGTCCACCAGTGCCAGCATGATGACCCCAAAACTTTCTTCCATCTGGGAATGCTTGTAAAGCCGGTTCAGTACCACATTGGGGCTGACATCACGGCGAAGTTCAATGACAATGCGCATGCCGTCCCGGTCAGATTCATCTCTCAGATCGGTGATGCCATCCATTTTTTTATCCCGCACCAAGTGGGCTATTTTTTCGATGAGGCGGGCCTTGTTCACCTGATAGGGCAGTTCGGTGACGATGATCTGTGCTTTTCCGTTTTTCAGCTGTTCAATTTCTGCTTTGGCGCGTACCCTTACCCGGCCCCGGCCGGTGCGATAGGCAGCCAGAATGCCGCTGCGCCCCAAAATAGTGCCCCCAGTGGGAAAATCAGGGGCGGGAATGGTGGTCATCAGTTTTTCCAGCGAAATATCTGGTTCTTCCAGCATCATAACGGCTCCATCTATCACTTCTCCCAGGTTATGGGGAGGAATGTTGGTGGCCATGCCCACGGCAATGCCGCTGGATCCATTCACCAGCAGGTTGGGAAAACGGCTGGGAAGCACCACCGGTTCCTGGAGGGTTTCATCAAAGTTGGGCATAAAATCAACGGTTTCTTTACCGATATCCCGAAGCATTTCCACCGCTATTTTTGACAGCCTTGCTTCGGTGTAACGCATGGCTGCCGGGCTGTCGCCGTCAACAGAGCCGAAGTTGCCGTGGCCGTCTACCAAAAGTGCCCGAATGGAAAAATCCTGCGCCATCCGCACCATGGCTAGATAAACCGCGCTGTCGCCATGGGGATGGTACTTACCCAGAACGTCCCCGACAATTCTGGCAGATTTTCGGTAGGGCTTATCCGGCCCCATCCCCAGATCGTTCATGGCATACAGGATGCGACGGTGAACAGGTTTGAACCCATCCCTTACATCTGGGAGGGCACGGCCAACGATGACGCTCATAGCGTAATCGATGTATGATTTTTTCATTTCATCCTCGATACCGATGGGGATGATTTTTTGCAATTCCTGATCCACTTTTTTTCTCCCCCTTATCAGATATCGAGATTGGTCACATACCGGGCGTTATTTTCAATGAACTCCCGGCGGGGTTCCACTTTTTCACCCATGAGGGTGGTGAAAATTTCGTCTGCCACGGCGGCTTCGTCGATGGTAACCCTCAAAAGCGTTCGGGTTTTGGGATCCATGGTGGTATCCCACAGCTGGTCGGGATTCATTTCTCCCAGCCCTTTGTAGCGCTGAATACCCACCAGCCCTTCCTTTTCAGGGCTCATCTCTTGCATTTCTCTTTTCATCTGTTCATCGGAATAGGCATATCTGATTTCTTTTCCCTTGGTGAGTTTGTAAAGGGGCGGCTGGGCAATGTAGATATAGCCGGACTCCACCAGTGGTTTCATATGCCTGAAAAAGAAGGTGAGCAATAGGGTGCGTATATGAGCGCCATCCACATCGGCGTCAGTCATGATGACGATTTTATGATAACGCAGCTTGCTTTCATCAAACTCATCCCCGATTCCCGCTCCAAAGGCGGTGATCATGGCTCTAATTTCAGAGAAATTCAGCATACGGTCCAAACGGGCTTTTTCCACGTTGAGAATTTTTCCCCGGAGGGGAAGAATGGCCTGGGTGGCCCGGTCTCTTCCCTGCTTGGCACTGCCGCCGGCGGAATCCCCTTCCACGATGTAAATTTCGCACAGGGAAGCGTCCCGTTCGGCACAGTCTGCCAGTTTTCCCGGCAGGGCGGTGTTTTCCAGCACGCCTTTTCGCCGGGTCAGCTCCCGGGCTTTTTTGGCGGCTTCACGGGCTCGTTGGGCCCGGAGACATTTATCCATGATAATGCGGGCTTCCGCCGGATTTTCTTCCAAAAACCCATCCAGAAATTCACCGGTGAGGCTCTCCACAATGCCTTTTATTTCACTGTTCCCCAGCTTGGTTTTGGTTTGACCTTCATATTGGGGGTTTCGAAGTTTCACCGAAATAATGGCGGTGAGGCCTTCCCTTATATCTTCCCCCAGCAGATTGGTGTCTTTTTCTTTCAAATAACCATTCTTTCGGCCATAGTCATTGATGCACCGGGTCATGGCACCCTTAAACCCACTCATGTGGGTGCCGCCCTCCTGGGTATTGATATTATTGGCAAAGCTGAAAATATTTTCGGTATAGGAATCGGTGTATTGCATGGCAATTTCCACCACTGACTCCTCTTTTTCCTTTTCGAAATAGAGGATGGTTTCGTGGAGGGCTTCCCGGTTTTTATTGATATGACGCACAAATTCCCTGATCCCGCCGCTGTAGTGGAAAATGCTTTTACGCTCCTGCTCTTCCCGCTTGTCTTCCAGCACAATGCGGATGCCCTTGTTGAGGAATGCCAGTTCCCGCAGGCGGTTTTCCAGGGATTCATACTTGAAAATGACTTCTTCAAAAATAGTGGGATCTGGCTGAAAGGTCATGCTGGTACCTGTTTCTTCTGTTTCTTCCATACGGCAGACTTCACACAGGGGCAGCCCTTTGGAGTAGCTTTGAATGTAACGGTAGCCGTCCCTTCTCACTTCCACTTCCAGTTTTTCAGACAGGGCGTTCACCACTGAAACCCCCACGCCATGGAGTCCGCCGGAAACTTTATAGCCGTCTCCTCCAAATTTACCTCCGGCATGAAGAATGGTGAGCACTGTTTCCAGGGTGGATTTTCCCGTCTGAGAATGCACTTCGATGGGAATTCCTCGTCCGTTATCAGTGACTGTTACCTGATTGTCAGCATCAATGGTAACGGTGACCTCTGTGCAATAACCGGCCAGGGCTTCGTCGATGCTGTTATCCACCACTTCATACACCAGGTGGTGAAGACCCCGGGCGCTGGTGCTGCCAATGTACATGCCCGGCCTTTTTCGAACAGGTTCCAACCCTTCAAGTACCTGAATCTGTTCCGCATTATAATTGTTTTGTCTGTTTTCCATGGGTTTCCCTCAATTCTATATCCATCATTTCTTCATTTTTGCTGTGAAAGCGTTTTTGCAGGGTGGTGCTGGCAATGGCCGATACTAAAATCAGGGGTTTGCTTTTTTGATGATCTCTCTTTTGTTCTTTTTTTTGAAGCCGCCTCCGGTTGCTTTTCGTTTGTCCCTTTGGGGCATCCACCATTACAAAAGACTTGATATTATTTTCATGAAGGGAATGGTCACCAGAAAAGGTGTCAAAAAAAACCTGGCTGTTTTCGGCATCCATTATTTGACGGGCATCCAAAATAGCGATGACTTCTGATTTTTTGACCAGCAAGCCTTCTCCTATATGCAAGTACACGGATGACAACCCCTCCTTCATTTCTTCTGGAAAGAAAATTTTTTCTCTGGATTAAAATCCACCACTCTTTATTATATCCTTTTTAGACTTCTTTGGAAAGCTTTACCATTCCCTTCTCCACAAAATACAAGCGCCCCCGGTGAGGATCTTCCATTCCCGGCAGGGTATGGGTAGCCGTGATGATGGTCTGCACCGGTTTCAGATACTCCAATAGATCCCGCTGCCTTCCCTCATCCAACTCGCTGGTAACATCGTCCAGCAGCAATACCGGGTATTCGCCTGTCATCTCTTTCATCCATTCCATCACGGCAAGTTTCAATGAAAGCACCACTGTTCTTTTTTGGCCCTGGGACCCGTACTGGCGCACATCCATTCGGTTAATGGTGAAGGCCAGGTCATCCCGGTGGGGTCCTTTTCCCGTGGTTTGCCGGTACAGATCTGCCCGCCGGTTTTTTTCCAAAAGCTTTTCCATGATCTCTGTCAGTTCTTCAGGAGTCTTTTCTGGCCATTCTGGCGGCAGAAGAAGTCCCGGTTGATAGTGAATCGCCAGTTCTTCTTTTTTTCCTGTGAGGGAATGGTGTATTTCTTTTGCCCATTTCTCAATTTCCATTAAAAACTGGTGCCTTTGCTTCATTAACCGAGCACCAAACTCGCTCAGCTGGTTATCCCATATGGATATTTCTTCTTCTTTTGGGTTGTTGTTTTTTAATAACTGGTTGCGTTGTTTCATGATTTTCTGATATTGAAGCAGGGTGTGATAGTAACGGGGAGACACCTGCACCATCTCACTGTCCATGAACTGGCGTCTTTCTGAAGGACTGTCTTTCACTATTTTTAAGTCTTCAGGTGAAAAAAGCACTGCCTTGAAGGTGCCCATCACATCACTGATTCGCTGTTGAGAAATACCATTTCTTTTGACTCTTTTTTTCTGGTCAGGCCGAAACATCATTTCCATTTGATGGTGGTTTTTATCGTCTCCCTGGGTGGTGACCAGGTTCATTTTCAGGTAGCCCTGGGAAGCGCCAAATCTGATGAACTCACTGTCTCGTCTTGTTCTGAATGAACGCAGGGCAGCACAAAGATAAAGGGCCTCCAATAAATTGGTTTTGCCCTGTGCATTTTCTCCAAGAATTAAATTGATGCCGGGGTGAAATGCCAGTTGCAGCGATTCATAATTGCGAAACTGGGAAAGCATGACTGATTCCACCATCATGGTGACTTCACTTCTTTCTCATGGGTAAAAAACCGGTTCATGAATAACTGGTTCATCAAGAGCTGTTTTATACTGTTATCTCACACAACTTCTATCATCTCACGTTCACAAATCACCTGATCACCCTGTCTTATTTTTTTACCCCTCTCAGTGGCCACTGTTCCATTCACCTTTACCATTCCTGTTACAATGAGGTGTTTGGCCTGGCCTCCGCTATCGGCAATGCTGACCGCTTTCAGCAGCTGGTCCAGTTTTATGTAGTCGCCTTCCAGTGTAAACTGAATCATGACATAAATCCCCCTTTACATTGCCATATCACTTTTTCTTTTCCAGTGTTTCTTCTTCACTGATTCTGATTCTATTTCTGTTCTTCTGTATCACTGCAAGTTCATCTTATTCAGTATTTGACCCTCTCTTACATTTTTTGACCATCTCTTTCAGTAATTGTCACCCTTCTTCTCAACGCTAAAAGTCTTCAGATGCGTTCATTCGCACCGGCAATACCAGATAAAGCCAGTCGTCACCCTCAATGGGTTCAATGATGCCTGGTGTGTTCATCTGATTCAGTTTAATATCAATTTCTTCTTCATCAATGGCCCGCAATGCTTCCAAAAAATAACGGGCATTGAAAGCAATCTCTTTGTTATTACCCTGTTGTGACACAGGCATTTCTTCATGTACCTGCCCCAGATCTGTGCGGGCTGTGAGGGAAAGGGTGCTGTCGCGAATCACCCATTTGATCAAGCTGCTCTTCCCTTCCTTTACCATCAGACTGGCTCTGTCAACACTTGCAAAAAGGGTGTTTTTAGGAATTCTAATAACAGTATCGTGCTGTTTCGGAAGTATATCTCTAAACTGAACAAAGGGCTTATCAATTCTCCGGGAGTTAAGAGTGGTTTTCTCCATGGAAAAGACCACCTGCTTATCGGTCAGTGACACCTGAAGTGGTTTTTCATTGTCTTCCAGTATCTGCACCAGTTCACTCATGGTCTTCACAGGAACCGTAAAACTTGTTTCCTGAGTTGTATTGACACGGCATCGACGCAGGGCCAGTCTAAAACCGTCAACTCCCACCATTTCAAGTCGCCCTTCTTTCATTTCGCACCGCAGGCCCAGTAAAGAGGGCTTCGACTCATCCACAGAGGCACAAAAAAGGGTTTGTTGAATCATGCTCTTGAAAAGGTCCTGAGGAAGTTGAAAAGAAGTATCAGCATTAATGATGGGCAGTTCTGGAAATTCTTCCACTTCCAGCAGGTGAAGGGTGTATGAAATATGATCACAGGTAATGAGCAGCTGACGGTGTTCAGCCATTTGAAAGTGAATGGGCCGGTCGGGCATTTTACGCACGATGTTGAGAAACAGCCGTGCATCGACAACAAAAGCCCCTTCTTCTTCTATTTCTGCCAGGTTAAAATGCTCAATGCCTATGTCCAGGTCTGTGGCCACCAGCTTTAAATACTGGTCAAAGGCTTCGACGTAAATCCCTTTCAAAACAGGGAGGGTGGTTTTACTGGAAACCCCCTTTTGAACAATAGAGAGACTTTTGAGGAGTTCTTTTTGTTGGATGGTGAAACGCACGGTGGATAACCTCCTTTTGTGAATGAGAGAAATAATAAGACAGTAAAAGCAAAAAAGACAGTCGTCATAGTCGTAGGGGCTGTGGATTTGTTAAAAACCGATGTAACCGTTGAAATTTGAACGAAAAAAATGTGGCTAAAGGTGTGAATGAAGGGGCATTTTTGTCCACAGAATCCACAGCAAAAAAGAAAAAGAGGGGTTTTTCCCTTTATCCACAACTCGTCCACAACTGATTCACATGGGGATGTGGATGACATTGTTAATCATTGCCGCGTATTTCTTCCATCATTTTTTCAATGCGATGCTTAAGGGAATCATCGCTGCGCATTTCTGTCACGATTTTTTCATGGGCGTGCATCACAGTGGTGTGATCACGGTTTCCAAACTCACTGCCTATTTTAGGAAGGGATAAATCTGTGAGTTCCCGGGTGAGGTACATGGCTATTTGCCTTGGAAACGCAATGGAACGCGTTCTTTTTGCTGAATCAATCTCTTCCAGCTTAATGTTATACTGACCGGACACGTATTCTTTAATGAAAGAAACAGTCACTTGCCTGGATTTAGTGGAAAAAATATCATTAATGGTATCGCCGGCAGCTTCAAGGGTGATTTCATTATTATTAAGGGAACACTGTACCACGATGCGGTTCAAAGCGCCCTCCAACTCTCTGATGTTTGACTGAATTCTTTTGGCTATATAAAGGAGAACGTCATCAGGAACCCGTATTTGTTCCATTTCAGCCTTTTTACGAAGAATGGCAATGCGGGTTTCATAATCCGGCGGTTGAATATCACCGATTAGGCCCCATTCAAAACGGCTGCGCAGGCGTTCCTCGAGAGTGGGAATTTCTTTTGGGGGCCGGTCACTGGAGATAATGATTTGCTTATTGTATTGATGAAGTGCGTTGAAGGTATGAAAGAATTCTTCCTGAGTACGTTCTTTGTTGGCAATAAACTGAATATCGTCAATGAGAAGAACATCCACATTTCGGTACTTATTGCGAAACTCAATGTTTCGGTCGTCACGGATGGAATTAATCAGTTCATTGGTAAAACTTTCAGAAGAAGCGTAAAAAACTTTCATTGCCGGATTATGCTGTAGTATGTAATGACCGATGGCATGCATCAGATGGGTTTTTCCAAGACCCACACCTCCATAAATAAAGAGGGGATTATAGGCTTTTGCCGGTGCTTCAGCCACCGCCAGAGAAGCTGCATGGGCAAAACGATTGCTGTTGCCCACCACGAAGGTTTCAAAAACATACTTTGGGTTTAGGTTTCCAATACTGGTTTGAAGTGGAAGTGATGATACATCATGGCGTTCAGCAACTGCAGGGGGAGATACAACCATTTCTTCCGGCACGTCTTCAGGCGATTGGAAAGAAATTTCATACGCTCGGGAGGTTACCCGCTGAATGGTGTTTTTAATAAGAATATGGTACCGTTCACTGAGAATGTTCTTGATAAAAGAAGAAGGTACTTCAAGTACAATCCTGTTTTCGCCGGGTACAACCCTTAGGGGTTCAATGACACCGATCCAGGTATTAAAACTGGTATCATTCATTTCCGGCTCAATTAATGAAAGTGCTTCGGTCCATACTTGCTGCAGGTAACGATCTTGACTCATGGTGAAAAACCTCCTGTTGGTTCCGGCCTAATCAGAATCCATTCTGTTTTTTTCAAACAAGCAATATGAAGTCAACTGAAAGCAAAGGAACATCTTTGATGGATAAGTGATTCATCGCAGGAAGTCCGTGCTTAAGAGACAAAAAAAGATTGTTGGTAAAGCTGTGAACAATCTGTGGAAAAAACCGGGAGCATGTGGAGAACTTTTCAATGCCTGCCGGGCTGCTTGTTTTCAGTTGGCCGTTAGACTCTGTTTTATTATATAAAGAGTTGAAGGGAATAGCAAATCACCAGTTATCCACAATTCATTTTTTTAAAAAAATAATGGAAAGTGGCTTGTTATAGAGAAATGAAAAAAGTTACACACATACTTATCCACATCCTGTGGATAAGTATGAATAAAATGGATAATTTCGCAATGAACTGTAGAGGTTGAAAATACTAAATGACAGCAGTTTATTCTTGCTTTTTTTCACAGAAAAGATTTAAATATCCACAAGTGGATAAAATAAATAATTTTTTCCACAGAGCCGCTGCAAGCCTTTTCTTGACAGCAACAGGTAAAGTCGTTATAATCTATGTGTATTATTGTCTGATTCTTTCCGTAAAGCCGTTTGACGGCACTGACAAGAAACGAACTGCATGATTGCTGTATCATGAGGAGGTGTTGGAACCATGAAAAGAACTTATCAGCCTAAAAAACGCCAGCGAAGCAGAGAACACGGCTTTCGAAAGCGTATGAGTACAAAAGCGGGTCAGAATGTCCTGCGAAGAAGAAGACTCAAAGGAAGAAAGCAACTGACAGCATAAGGCCGCATTATGTGGCCTTTTTCAGTCTGAAAGGCAAGCTGCGGGGGAGGGATGCCGTTGAATCGCACCCAGGCGTTGAAAAAGAACCGAGAGTTCAGACGGGTGTACCAGCTGGGCAAATCCACTGCAAACCGCAACCTGGTGTTACATTATTTAAAAAATCAAACGGATGAAACACGGGTAGGCATCACTGTTTCAAAAAAAGTGGGTAAGAGTGTGGTGCGCAATCTGGTGAAACGAAGAATCAAAGAGAGCCTTCGGGAGCTGGAAGAGAAGCTGCCTCCGGGCTATGATCTGGTATGGATTGCCCGGGCCGGCTGCGGTGAAGCAGATTACCACACACTGAAAAGTGCCGTGGCACACCTGCTGCGAAAAAACTTTCACCAGAAAAGGCTTCACAACAGTCAATCAAAGAACCGCGGGGATTCACAAAAGCCCGGCAATTGACAACGATTCAGAAGAAGACGGTTAAGGACAAAGGTGCATGTGAGGACTCAAAAGGAAGCATGGATCAAATAATGGATGAAACCAAGGTGAATAATCATTAAAACGGCAGCATCAGAACCGTTGAATGATCAGTATTTCTTACAGGAAAGAGCATCATGAATCAGACAATGAATAAACGAATGAAATGAATGACGATTTAGGAATTAAGAGCAGAAAGAAGCAGGAACTATGGGAACAAAAGGAATGATTTATCTTATCAAGGCTTATCAGCGCTGGATTTCACCGCTAAAAGGTCAAACCTGCCGGTTTCACCCCACTTGTTCAGCCTACAGTTTAACCGCTTATGAAAGATTTGGCTTTTGGAAAGGAACCGGGCTTATGATCCGTCGAATTGCCAAGTGCCATCCTTTTCACGCTGGTGGTGTTGACCATGTTCCTGAGAAGGAAAACCGACACACTGAAAATGAACTTTAGCAGGTTAAAAGAGCGTATACATCAAAACCATTTTCATCATTAGGATCTTAACCTTTTGAAAAAATTAACAGCTTAAGCATACCGCGAAAACAGAATGACTGAGAGAGAAAGAAATCATTCGAAATGCGTGGATGGTAAAAAACTTCATCAAGAGCGTCTTTTATTGAAGTGTGAAGTGCTCGAAGAGGCACAGTCGTCAAAACAACCATTAAACAGGGAAACCGCAGGCAGCAGGAACTGGCCGGCGGGATTAACAGTAAAAAAAGCTTGAGTCTTTTCTGATACCGGGAACGACAAAAAACCGATGCCAATAATCGGTTTGAATATGAATGTTGGAGGTTTTGAATGTGTCATTTATAGCAGAACCACTTGGGAGACTCCTCTTAATGGTTTATGGCATTGTTGGTAACTACGGAATCGCCATTATCATTTTTACGATACTGGTCAAAATGATCATGATTCCGTTGACCATTAAGCAAACCAAGTCCATGAAGAACATGCAGGAAATCCAACCGAAAATCAAAGAAATTCAAAAGAAATATCAGAACGATAAAGAAAAAATGAATGAAAAAGTGATGGAGCTTTACAAGGAACATAACGTGAATCCCTTTGGGGGATGCCTGCCATTACTGATTCAGTTCCCGATCATTATCGGTCTTTTCACTGTTCTGAGACAACCTGAAAATTACGGAATCGCTCAGGAAATTGTGGAAGCAGGATTTTTGTGGATGCCCAGTTTATCAGCACCGGACCCGTGGATTTTACCCGTACTGGCAGGGGCCACCACTTACTTGTCCAGCAAAACCATGTCATCGGCCAAAGGAGCTGGCGGACAACAGGAAAGCATGCAAAAAATGATGCTTTACTTCTTTCCCCTCATGATTTTCTGGTGGGGCCGCAGTTTTCCAGCCGGGTTAACCCTGTACTGGGTTGTGAGCAACTTGTTCCAAACAGTTCAACAGCTGGCCATTCACAGGCCGGCATCCTTATTACCGCATAAAGGGAGTGAAGCCAAATGACGACGGTGGAAGCGACCGGAAAAACCGTTGAAGAGGCCATTGCCAACGGGCTCAAAGAACTGGGATGTGCGCGGGAAAATGTGGAAGTAAAGATTCTGGAAGCGCCCTACAGAGGACTGTTGGGACTCATCGGCAGCAAAGATGCCAAAGTGCAGCTTTCCTTGATGGATCAAACTGAAGATGAAACCCGGCTGTTTCTTCAGGATCTGTTTCAGGCCATGGAACTTGAAGTGGATATACACATCGATTATGATGACGATCAAATGCGTATTGATCTTTCCGGGCCCAATATGGGAATGGTGATTGGTAAAAGAGGCCAGACGCTGGATGCAGTTCAGTACATCACCAGCCTGGTGGCCAACAAACATCGGGATAAATATGTTAAAGTGATGCTGGATACTGAGAATTACCGGGAAAAACGGGAGCAAACACTGATTCGACTGGCCAATAAAATGGCTAAAACAGTCAAAATGACCCGTAAAACCATGGTGCTGGAACCAATGAACCCTTACGAGCGCCGTATCATTCATGCAGCGCTTCAGTCAGACCCAAGGGTGCAAACTTACAGCGAAGGGGAAGAACCCTACCGCAAAGTGGCCATTGCCCTGAAAAAGTAAATGTGAACACTCTGATAAGAAAGACTTGAAAACCCAGTGAAGGCTGGGTTTTTTTCTACTTGAGAACCCTGAAGAAGAAGGAGGATACATGATGGTGCAGGAGGAAACCATTGCTGCCATTGCAACGGCAACGGGAGAAGCAGGCATTGGTATTGTTCGCGTCAGTGGCGGTGAAGCCCTCGAAAAAGTGCGCAGACTGTTTTATGATGCCTATGGCAGACCTGTGGAATCCCTGCCGCCGCGGCGTATGCTGTATGGGCAGATTCGAAACCCTGAAAACAGCGAAGTCGTGGACGAAGTACTGATGGTCTACATGAAAGCGCCCCACACCTACACACGGGAAGATGTGGTTGAAATCCAGTGCCACGGCGGCACTCAGTCGGTAAGACGTATCATGGCACTGCTTCTTTCCCAGGGAATTCGTGGCGCGGTACCGGGTGAGTTTACCAAGCGGGCTTTCCTCAATGGGCGTCTGGATCTGAGCCAGGCGGAGGCAGTGATGGACTTAATCAGTGCCCGAACAGAACGCAGTCATCAGGCTGCCATGGACCAGCTGGAAGGATTCTTATCCAGAAAAGTGCGCTTCCTGCGGGGGCGTATGCTGGCGCTGCTGGCAGAAATGGAGGTCTCCATCGATTTTTCCGAGGAGGAAGATGTGGAGGTGGCCACTTATGATAGTCTGATGAAGGCCAGCAGGGAACTCATCAAAGAAATCGATGGGTTGATCGCTTCTGCCAGAACCGGTAAAATCCTAAGAGAAGGGATCAAGACTATCATTGTGGGAAAACCCAATGTGGGAAAGTCATCATTGCTCAATGCCCTGCTTCGTGAAAGCCGCGCCATTGTCACCGATATTCCCGGCACCACCCGTGATGCCATTGAAGAACAGCTTAATCTGAAGGGGATTCCCATGGTTCTCATGGATACCGCAGGAATTAGAGAGACAGAAGACCTGGTGGAGCAGCTGGGAGTGGAACGCACCCGTCTCCTTTTCGAAAAGGCAGATCTGGTGATCATGATGTTGGATGCCTCCACGCACCTGAGCCGGGAAGACCAGGAAATTATCTCCATGATCAAAAACAAGAAAACACTGATTCTTGTGAACAAAACAGATCTTCCCTCCCTGTTTTCTGAAACAGAGCTGCCCGACTGGGTGGATCGAAACCAGCTGTTGCGCATTTCACTTCTGGAAGAAGCGGGAATGGAAGCGTTGGAGGAGGCCCTCATGGCCCTGGTTTTTCAGGGAGAAACCAGGGAACAGGAAAAAGAAATGGTAACCAACCTGCGGCATCAACAGGCACTGGAAGTTGCGCGAAAAGCCCTTCAGGACGGTTTGCAGGCACTGGAAAATCAGCTGCCCCTTGATTTTCTCCAAGTGGACTATCAAACTGCCATGGACAGCCTTGGTGAAATCATTGGTGAAACGGTTCGGGAAGATCTGGTGGATTTCATTTTTTCCCATTTCTGCATCGGTAAATAGGTGTTTGAAAGAAGATAAGGGCAACGCATCAGAGAAGTTGTTCAGGATAATGAATTTGCGAATAAGATATGAACCAATATATAACAAATGTTAAAATCAGCAGGTAAAGGAGTCAAGCACATGCACTATGAAGCAGGTCAATATGATTTGGTGGTGGTGGGTGCCGGGCATGCCGGATGTGAAGCGGCACTGGCAGCATCACGAATGGGAAAGAGCACACTTCTCATTACCATTTCCCTTGATGCCGTTGCATTACTGGCGTGTAATCCTTCCATCGGGGGAACAGGAAAAGGGCATCTGGTGAGAGAAGTGGATGCCTTGGGAGGCGAGATGGGCCTCACCATAGACAAAACTTTTGTTCAAAGCAAAATGCTGAATACAGCCAAGGGGCCCGCGGTTCATTCCCTGCGTGCCCAGGCAGATAAATGGGAGTATCAGCAGGCAATGAAACAGGTACTGGAAAACCAGGAGAACCTGGACCTGCTTCAGGCAGAAGTGGTGGATTTGGTGACGATAACTGATGACAATGGGCAGACGGAAAACCAGTCAATAAAAGAACATGGCCATCTTCAAAAAGGAAAGGTGGCGGGAGTGGTAACCCGCACCGGAGCCATTTACCGCAGTCAAGCTGTCATTTTAGCCACAGGTGTATATTTAAAGAGTAAAGTGTTCATGGGTGAAACTCATTACGAATCAGGGCCCAGCGGTCTTTTTCCCGCCCAGTTTCTTTCAGAAAAACTAAGAGCCATGGGCATTGAACTACGCAGGTTTAAAACCGGAACACCAGCCCGGGTAGATGCCCGCACTGTTGACTTTTCTAAAATGGAACGGCAGGACGGCGACCAGAAGATTGTTCCTTTTTCTTTTGCCAATGAACACCTGGAAATTCAGCAACTCCCCTGCTGGTTGAGCCGTACCACCCCTGAAACAAAAGCGGTTATTGAAGCAAATCTTCACCGGTCAGCCATGTACAGCGGCGAGATTAAAAGCACCGGGGTGCGTTATTGTCCTTCGATTGAAGATAAAGTGGTGAAATTCAGTGATAAACCCACCCATCAATTTTTTCTGGAGCCTGAAGGCCGTCGCACCACCGAAATGTATGTGCAGGGCATGTCCACCAGTATGCCTGAAGAAGTGCAGCTGGCCATGTACCGCACCATGATCGGATTGGAACAGGTGAGAATCATGCGGCCTGGTTATGCCATTGAGTATGACTGCATTGACCCCACCCAGTTAACCCTTTCACTGGAAATGAAAGCATGGAAAAATCTGTTTTGTGCCGGTCAGTTCAACGGATCCTCCGGTTATGAAGAAGCGGCTGCCCAGGGACTGATGGCGGGGATCAATGCTGTGCTGAAACTGAAAGGAAAAGCCCCCTTCATTTTGGATCGCTCAGAAGCATATATTGGCGTGTTGATTGACGATCTTGTCACCAAAGGCACCAATGAGCCTTACCGAATGATGACGTCAAGAGCAGAGTATCGGCTGGTGTTGCGCCAGGATAATGCCGATGCCCGTCTTACTGAAAAAAGTTATCATCTGGGCCTTGCCTCACAGGAACGCTATGATGCCATGAAAGCCAAAAGTGAAGCGGTGACTAATGAAATGAACCGGCTCCAAAAAACCATTCTCCCGCCGGAAAGCATGAATCCGTTGCTGGAGAAAAAGGGTTCATCCACAGTAAAAATCGGATTATCCCTTCTGGATGCCCTGAAAAGACCAGAAATCGACTATGATGATCTGGCTTCGGTGGATCCTCAGCATAACGCTCACCTTTCCAGAGCGGTGATTACCCAGTGTGAAGTGAAGATCAAATATCAGGGATACATTGATAAACAGCTGAAAAGCGTGGAGCAGTTCAGAAAAATGGAACACCGGCTGCTGCCACCCGAGCTGGATTATCATCTTATAGCAGGCCTGCGCCTGGAAGCCCGGCAAAAACTCTCCCAACTGAGGCCCCTTTCACTGGGACAGGCTTCCCGCATTTCGGGTGTTTCACCTGCAGATATCTCAGTGCTGCTGGTGTACCTGGAGCAACAACGTCGCATGAAAGAGAAAGGGGAAGACGTGCAATGAGCCAAACCATGACACCTGATCTGATCAAGATGCTGGCCGAAGGCATCAGAGAACTTAATTTTGATGCGACTGAAGAACAGATCCAGCAGTTTAATCATTACTATGAACTGCTCATGGAATGGAACGAGAAAATGAATCTAACAGCCATCACTGAACCTGAAAAGATTATTACCCACCACTTTCTCGATTCTATTTCCTGTGCCAAGGCCCCTGGTTTTTTTGAGGCAACCCAGGTGCTTGACATGGGCACCGGTGCCGGATTTCCCGGAATACCCCTTCAAATTATGTTTCCCCAGCAGCACTATGTACTGATGGATTCACTGGCGAAACGAGTTACTTTTTTGGAAACAGTGATCAAACGCCTGGGGTTGGCACAGGTAAAGCTCTATCATGCCCGGGCTGAACAGGCAGGGCGTAATACGCAGCATCGGGAACAGTACCGACTGGCAGTTTCGAGAGCGGTGGCAGCCCTACCGGTATTGCTGGAATACGTGATTCCTTTACTGAAAGTTGGCGGGCGGTTTTGCTGTCAAAAGGGACCCCGATGGCGGGAAGAACTGGATGATGCAGAAAAAGCCATGAAGGAGTTCAACGTGGTGGTGGCAGAAATTCGAACGGTGGACATTCCGTATACCGACCTAAAGCATACCCTCATTGTTTTTCAGAAAACAGGAGCGACTTCTTTCAAATATCCCCGGCGGCCGGGGATCCCTTCCAAGAAGCCTTTATAAAGAAAGCCTGCTTCAAATCAAATCACAGACTGCAGCACCATAACACATCTAAAACGGTTGAGATCCAGTATTTACAAATGAGCCGCCTATTTGTTTCACGTGAAACAAATAGGCGGCTTTCATATAAAAAGAAGCTCAGGAGCTTTCTTCTGCCTATAAAACATGATAGAATGGAAAAAGCAGACGTCTCACTCGTCGCTCAACGCAACCCACCACTGGGAAATGCTGGAACAACTTTGAGAAGCAATACAAGGAGGAACACAGCATGGGCGTATCCATCGCGGTATTTAACCAAAAAGGCGGCGTGGGGAAAACCACCATGGCGGTCAATCTCAGCGCATGTCTTGCAGCACAGGGTAAAAAAGTCTGCGTGTTGGACATTGATCCCCAGGGGAACGCCACCAGTGGCTTTGGTATCGACAAGTCCCAATTGACCACCACCATTTATGATGCTTTGGTAAATGAAATTGATATCGAAAAAGTGATTATTCCATCAGGGTATGAAAACCTGGATGTAATCCCTGCCAGCGTTGATCTGGCAGGGGCCGAGATTGAACTGACTGCGCAAAAGCAGCGGGAAAGAGTGTTGCGCAAGGCCCTTGAAACCATCAAAGAGAAATATGACTACATCTTTGTGGACTGTCCGCCATCACTGGGCTTACTCACCATCAATTCGTTGGCAGCGGTTGACCGCATTCTTATTCCCATTCAATGCGAATATTACGCATTGGAAGGGGTCAGCCATCTAATGAACACCTACCAGATGGTGAAAAACAACCTTAACCCGGCACTTACCATTCAGGGAGTGGTGCTGATGATGTTTGATGGGCGCACCAATCTCTCCATCCAAGTGGTGGAGCAGGTGAAACGGGTGTTCCGGGGGAAGGTGTACCGCACCATTGTTCCCCGAAATATACGCCTGGCAGAAGCACCGAGTCATGGTGAACCCATCATTTATTACGACGCTCGTTCCAAAGGGGCTGAGGCTTACCGGGAACTGGCTGAGGAATTCATTGAATTGGAAGAAGGTGACTGGTGATGACAGGAGCAGGCAAGAAAAAAGGACTTGGAAAAGGGCTGGAGGCATTGATACCCCATTGGCAGGATGTGGAACAGGAAGCTGCAGGAAATGACCAGGACCAAGTGCGCATGATCCCCATTGAACAGGTGTACCCCAATGAAAATCAGCCGCGAAAAGTGTTTCAGCCAGAAGCTTTATCAGAACTGGCAGCTTCTCTCCGACAGCATGGGATGATTCAGCCAATTCTGGTGGCAAAAAAACAAAAGGGATACATGATCATTGTTGGTGAACGTCGCTGGCGAGCGGCCCAGCAGGTGGAAATGGAAAAGATCCCCTGTATTGTTAAGGAGTATACAGACCGGCAACTTTACGAAGTGGCACTCATTGAAAACCTTCAAAGAGAAAATTTGTCAGTGATTGAAGAAGCCACAGCGTATCAGTATCTGATGGAAGAATATCGGCTTAACCATGAAGAACTGGGTGATGCCCTGGGTAAAAGCCGTTCTTATGTGGCCAACACCATTCGATTACTGCAACTGTCGCCGGAAGTGATGGTGCTGGTGAAAGAAGGACGTCTCAGCGGAAGCCAGGGTCGGGCACTGCTTGGAATTGAAGATGACGCGTTGCAGTTGAAACTGGCGTTGCGAATTATCGACAGTAAACTCAATGTAAGGCAAGTCGAAGAAATGGTTCGACAGGAACGCACCAAGCAAAAGAAAAAAGCATCGGTTAAAAAAAGAGACCCGGAGCTGGTGGCGGTGGAAACCAGGCTTCAGGATTATTTCAATACCAAAGTGAAAATTACCAATGGCGCCAAAAAAGGCAAAATTGAAATTGAATACTACAATCAGCAAGATTTGCAACGCATTCTGGACATGCTCAATTCATAAACAGAATGCCATCAGAGTGTCAGCACCTGATCAAACCGACTTCAACCAGTAATGTTTCACGTGAAACATAATGAATGGAGACAACTCACCCATGATTTATTTAGATAATGCAGCCACCAGCTTTCCAAAACCGCCCGAAGTGATTCAGGCTGTCGTGAATCAGCTGGAGCAAATTGGCGGCAATGCAGGACGGTCTGCCCATCAGGGCGGGCTGGCGTCCAGTCGTTTGCTTTACGAAACCCGTTGTTCTATCAGCGAATTGATTCATTGCCCGGATCCCCTTCAAATTGTATTCACCCTGAATGCGACGGAAGCTTTGAACCTGGTCATTCATGGCGTGTTAAACCCGGGTGATCACGTCGTCACCACCTCCATGGAGCACAATTCGGTGCTTCGCCCTCTTAAGACGCTTGAAGCAGCAGGTATCTCCCACACCATTGTCTGGGGTGATGAAACCGGCGATGTGAAAGTGGAGGACCTCAAAAAAGCCATTAGGCCCAATACCCGCATGATTATAGCGACACACTGTTCCAATGTGACGGGCACCCTTCTGCCAATTGAAGCAATGGGGAAAATGGCAAAGGAGCATACCCTTCTTTTTTTAGTGGACGCTTCCCAATCCTGCGGCAGTATGCCACTAAGCGTAGAAGCCATGAAGGCAGACTTTCTGGCAGCCCCTGGCCATAAGGCTCTTTTAGGGCCTCAGGGAACCGGCTTTTTGTACGTTGGCAAAGATCTTAAAATAAAAACGCTGAAACAGGGCGGTACGGGAAGCAGGTCTGAAGACCTTCTCCAGCCTGAGGTTGCGCCTGATCGCTACGAAAGCGGCACACAAAATATGCATGGCCTGGCAGGACTGAAGGCCGGCGTCGACTATTTGCTGAAAACTGGAGTGGCAGAAATTCAGCGTTATGAAACAGAACAGGTCAATCGACTCATGGAAGGATTGTCGGTGATTAAGGGGATCACTCTTTATGGTTCATCAAAAAATAGAGAGCGGGGAAGCGTGGTTTCCTTTCGTCCGGGAAATCTTGATGTGAATCAGTTTAACTATACCCTGGACAGTTTGTATGGTATCTCCGCCAGATCCGGGTTACATTGTGCGCCACTGGCACATCAAACCATTGGCACATTTCCTGAGGGCACTCTGCGGTTCAGTCCGGGCTGGCACACCACAGCCGATGACATCGAGGCGGCACTGACAGCCGTCTCCCAGGTGATGAAACAGTTTTCTTAAGGTGGAGGCCACTCACGGGACGCTTAAAATGAAAAGTGTTTGAGCACAAGAGTACCTGCGGTGGCACTGAATGACGATAGATAAAACAAAATACACACAAGCTTTGAGCGCAACTACACCTGTAATGTCACTGAAAAAATACAGACAGAACAAGATAAACATAAGGGATTTGATCAATGGCAGCTGCGGATAACTTGTCAGTATGAGAAGCCACTGCCATGGCCAGCGCAATTAGCCTTCAACCTTGCAAGCTGCCTGTGGCAGGGTGCACCTATAATCGAAAAGACACCTTGAACCTGATCAGGTTCCCGATTTTGCTGAGAATCCCTGAAAACAAGGGTTTCATAGAAGGAGCGTTTTCATGACGAATTGGTTTGCCTTACTGGAACAACAAACAGGATTATTCATCACCATCAGCCTCAGCGTTGCAGGCCTGCTGCTGCTGATGGTTTTGGTTCTTTGGATTAATTTGCTTTCATTTAAAAAGAAGTTCAAGCAACTGATGAAAGGTGCCGCTGGAGAAAATCTGGAAGAGTTATTGAAACAACATGTGGTATTGGTACAAGCCCATCAGGAACTGGCAGAAGAAAACCGTGTTACCATGAAAATGATCGAAGAAAACCAGCGAAAAAGTGTGCAGTACGTGGGAGTTAAGCGATTTAACGCCTTTGAAGACGTGGGTAGTCGTCTCAGTTATTCCATTGCTCTTTTGGATGATCATTTGAATGGAGTGGTTTTAACCGGACTTCATGGCCGGTATGAATCAACTACCTACGCAAAGGCCATTGACCATGGTCACTCTGAACAGCATTTGTCGGTGGAAGAAATGGATGCCCTCCAAATGGCCCGGGAACAGCAATTAAAGAGGAACAAGGGATGAAGCCCTGGGCAGTGCTGGTGAACCCTTCTTCTGGACGCGGAAGGGGCGGTGCCATGGCCGCCCGCATCACGCAGGCATTAAGGGAATCTGGGATTGAGTTCCGGTATTTCGAGACAGAAAAAAGCGGTGATGCCACGAGCATCACCGAGGCATTCCCCTTGGGAGGTTATGACCGGCTGCTGGTGGTGGGTGGCGACGGCACCATCAATGAAGCGGTGAAAGGGCTGCGGGACTTAACCCTGCCACTGGCTCTGTTTCCGGCAGGCACAGGAAACGATGCCGCGCGGTTCGTGGGCATTCAGGATGAAGCAACAGCTCTGAAAACCGCCTTTCAGGGAGCTCCCCGCAAGATTGACTTGGGATGGGCATCGGGCGATCATTTTGTCAACATTTACAGCTTTGGGCTGGATGCTGCTATTGCTACACAGGCGAACCGTTGGAAGCACCTGCTGCCAGGATGGGTTTTATATCCGGCAGCGCTGGTGAAAACCATCTTATCCTTTCAACCACCCCGGGTGTCATACACCCTGACAACACCAGCAGGGGAAATCATTCATCGAAAAGAAACCATTCTGCTCATGGCAATCTGTAACGGCAGTCATTACGGTGGCGGCATGCAGATTAACCCGGCTGCAAATCCCAGAGACGGTATAATGGAGCTATGTGTGGTCAGAGAAATGCCCCGCTGGAAATTATTGCTGCTGTTTCCCACTGTGTATAAGGGAACACACGTTT
Source organism: Anoxynatronum sibiricum (assembly GCF_039414295.1). NCBI lineage: Bacteria > Bacillati > Bacillota > Clostridia > Eubacteriales > Clostridiaceae > Anoxynatronum > Anoxynatronum sibiricum. The sequence continues at coordinate 46,543 of NZ_JBCITM010000005.1, forward strand.
CTTTTCGGGAAGTAACCATAGAAAAAATAACTTCCATGTCATTTAAAGCAGAAAAACCAAGCCTGCTGAACCGTGACGGCGAAACCTGGCCAGGGATTGAAGCAGCCATAAGGATAATTCCAGAAGGGTTGACAGTTCTTTGTCCGGTGTCAGAAGGCATTTCAACCACCACTGTTTCCAAAGAAACAGGAGGGATGTAGGTGCGAAAACGCCGAGGCCTATCCGGCCTTTTACTCATTTTTATGATCCTTTTGATGATCAGCCCCTGGGCAATTCGCTGGATTCAGCGCACCTGGTTATCGCCGGCTTTGTTGTTAAAGCCTGTGCGGGAGGTTGCAATTCCTTACAGCGGTAACCTGGCGGTACACCCGGGGGGTGAAGGGCTGTACCTGGTGCGCCATGCAGAAGTCAGGTATTTTCACCCACAACAGGACCAAGACTGGGCCTTTGGCACCGAAACCCTGGTACCTGTCACCGGAAACAATGAAAATCACCTCTTTCTGATGGAGGCTTCGCCCCGTTACCTGCTGCGAATCAACGAGCAAGGACACATGCTTTACCAGCAGGCCGCCAACCGGAACGCTGACAGTATTTTTGCCTGTGATGCCGGATTTTTGTTATTGCAGCATCCGGAAGAAAACCGACTTCTGCCATTTTCGGTACTTGATTCCGATGGCAGAGTGATGGGCAACATGCTGCTGACCGAGGGAGTGGTGCTTCATGCCAGCATTTCTGGAAGGCATGAACGGGTGCTCATCAGCGTATTGCGACGTGCAGGAAACACCTTTGAAACAGCTCTCTTAATGTACGATTTACATGGGGTGCTGCAGTCTTCACAAAACCTGCAGGGAAAAGTGGTGGCAGACCATCTGATCACTGAAGAGGGAGATGTGGTGGTACTCACCACAGAATCCCTGCACCGGTATACCCTTACCATGGAAGAGCGGTGGCAGACACCGGTGGAACCCTTTTACCTGACTGCCAGAGATAAAACAGGCCATTGGGCGCTGGCTCACAGAGCTGAGATCATGGGAGACATTGCCAATGAAACTGTCAATGGAAACAGTGAGGCTGATCCGCCAGAAACCATCATCACATTCATTGACTGGGAGGCCGAAAAAGTCACCTTTTTTGAAGAATCCGCCGCCATCCATGAATTAAAAGTGAATGACCGCTTTTTGTTAATGGGACAGCAACGGCGTCTGGCAGTGCTGAACCATGACGGAGAGCTTCTGGATGAAAAGTCTTATCAGGATGACGTGGAAGAATTGTTTTTACTTCCCGGACAGCGGGTTGCCGTGTTGCGCCGGGGTCAGATTCATTTTTATCAGCTGCAAACCGGTGACTAATGGACCACCCATCACGATCACCGGGCGGGGAGGCGAAAAGAATGGCATTTAACTGGGTGGACGGCGTCATGCTTGCCTTGATGGGATTTAACCTGATCAGAGGCTATCAGCGAGGGCTGGTACTCACCCTCACAAGTTTGGTCAGCTATTTGGCCGGATGGTTGGCGGCGTTGAAATACAGCGAACAGGTGGCAGCTTACTTCCAGGCGACAGCAAGTCTTTACAACCCGCTGTTTCGGTGGGTGTACGATTTTCTGGAGAAACGCAGTGATTTCACACGGGCAACCCATCTGGCCGAAGAGACCATGGCTGAAAAATGGCTGACGTTGCCCATTCCAGGGATGGCCCGGGATTGGCTTCAACAAACAGATGCCATGACAGATATGGAAGCCGTTGAAGGCTTGGTTCAGCAAACAGAAGCCTGGTTTTTGCATCAGACAGCAACAGCCATCACCCAAATGGTGGTGTCGCTCATTGCCTTTGTACTGGTTTTTCTGGTGGTGAAACACGGGGTGTATCTGTTGGGATTGTTGCTGCACGGGCTGTTTCAACTGCCGGTTCTCAGTGCCTTCAATCGTCTCACGGGTCTTTTGGCAGGTCTGGCGAGGGGTGTCATCCTTATTTGGCTGATGACCCTGCTCATCACCCCCTGGGTGGCAGCTTCTCCCCAGGGAATGCTGGCAGAGGGACTGCGCCAGTCACAACTACTGGAACAGTTCCCCTGGATCTCGGTGGTCAAGATGGAAACAGACACCGTAAGCAACCAGATGCAAGGAGCACCCCCGGTGTGAACACCTGCTCATCACCTTCAAAGTTCGCCGACAAAGAAAAATCGCAGAACATCACCATGTCAAAACCTGAAAACCTGAAAAGTATAAAAGCATAGAAGCAGAAAACCAGAAAATGGCAGACTGGCAGAAAGTAGCATCGTAAATCGTCAAACCATCAAGTTGTTGAATGGCAGGTCGTTAACAAAGGAGGCACTTTATGGCCTATAAAGCCCTATACCGAAAATGGCGGCCAGAAGTTTTTGAGGAAGTCATTGGTCAGCGACAGGTGATTCGAACCCTGAAAAATCAAATAACCACCGACAGCATCTCCCATGCCTATCTATTTTCAGGAATCAGAGGAACAGGCAAGACTTCCACCGCCAAAATCTTTGCCCGCGCCATTAACTGCCTTAACCCGACAAATGGGGATCCCTGCAATGTGTGTGAGGTTTGTCGGAGCATTTTGTCAGAGCAGATGATGGATGTGCTGGAAATTGATGCTGCTTCCAATAACGGAGTAGATCATATTCGAGAAATCAGGGAAAATGTGAAATATCCGCCCGTGAAAAGTCGATATAAAGTGTACATCATCGACGAAGTCCACATGCTCAGCACCGGCGCTTTCAATGCCCTGCTTAAAACCCTGGAAGAACCACCCGACTACGTAGTGTTTATTCTGGCCACCACCGAACTTCATAAAATTCCGGCCACCGTGCTTTCAAGATGCCTGCGGTTCACCTTCAAGCCCTTGAGTCTTGAAGAGATCAGGCAGCGGCTGCTCACCATCTGCCGCTCGCTGGGAGTGGATTATGAGGAAGCCGCTGTCACCACCATTGCACTGAACGGAGAGGGTGCTCTTCGAGACTCCCTGAGCATTCTTGACCAGTGTCTGGCCTACCACCCGGGAGAACTGCATTATCATCAAGTGGTGGAAGTGCTGGGAAGCATCAACGAGAACCTCCTGTTTCAGCTGGCAGCACATGTCAGTCAGGGAAAAGCACTGGAAGCACTCCGGCTGGTTCAATCCCTCTATTTGGAAGGCAAAGATCTGCAACAGCTGGTGACAGACGCCATGAAGCACTACCGGTGGCTCCTGATGGCCTCACTGAATGCCACGGTGGAAGGCTGGGAAACCCTGCCGGAGGCAACCCGGGAACAGTATTTGGAGCAAAGCCGTTCTTATCAGACAGGCGACTTGACGGTTATCATCCGCCAGTTGGCTGAAACAGAATATATCATGAAAAGAAGTGCTCAGCCCCAACTGATGTTGGAAAACAGCCTGATCACCCTCTGTCATCAAATGAAGACGGGAGCACTGGCACAAACCTCCAGGGTAGTTTCAGAGAATGGAAAGACACCTCGACAGCCAAGAGACCTTCAGGAGACAACCCAAGCGATGGATCAAAAAAACATCACTCAACTGGATCAACGGATTGGTCGCATTGAAGATTTTCTGAACCGGCTGAAACAGCGAAAAACGTCAGGCACAGCGCCGTCAGCACCGTATTCTCAGCCAAACCACCCATCGACAGCAGGCGTCTCATCAGAGGCAGCTCCAGGATTAAACGGGAAGGCCGTTGATGAAGCAGGTCATGAGCAAAGAAATTCAGAAAAACAGAAGCCAGATTCTCCGGAAGATCAAGAGCTTCAGGTGGAAACACCCGCAGGAACAACGTCAGAAGAAGCAATGCCTGCAGAAGGCAGAAATCCGGAAAAACAGCAGGCATCAATGAAACCTGTGACGGAAGCAACTGCGACCAACACAGCAGCTGTCAGCAACACAGTAAATGAAGTAACAGTTGTCAGGGAAACAGTCGCAGCATTTGAAGAGACGGGTGACGGAGAACCGCCAGCCAGTTGCGGCACCGGTGAGGCAGCACCATTGACCTTCGACATGATCAGACAGATGTGGCCTCATGTGCTTGATCAGATGAGAACCGATAAAAAAGTTTCCATTCAGGCCATGGTAAGAGAAGCTCAATTGACACAGCTTTCCGGCTGTGAGTTAACACTGACATTTTTGCCGGAACAGACCATTTTGTGTGAACGTTTGGGAAGGGAAGACATTAAGGATTATTTGGCCACTCTTATTCAGCAAAAAACCGGTCGGCGTCTTCGATTGAAGCTGGAAGTAAAAGAAGCTGAGCCACAGCATTCATCTTCAGATCAGGTGATTGAAAAGCTGAAACAGGTGGTTCCTGAAGAACTGGTGGAAGTGGTGGAAGATGACCAGGATGACCCGGACCTAATGTGAGCCCCGGCAGCATGCCGGCATGCATCAATGCGTTGAGCGCCGCACCACCCCTGCATCACTGCTGAAGGACCACCGTACTGCCACTGCATCACCGGAAAAATTGTGGTATAATAACACAACAGCCACTCTTTTGAGGGCTTACGCCAGCGTTTTTCAGGTGAAAAACAACAATAGTCGTCAACGATAATGAAAATCACGACAGGGAGGAAACCAAAGTGGGCAAAAAAGGATTTCCCGGCATGGGAGGCATGCCGAATATGAACAACATGATGAAACAGGCACAAAAAATGCAGAAACAAATGGCAGAAATGCAGGAACAGCTGGAACAGCAAGAATTTGAAGCCAGTGCCGGCGGCGGCGTCATCACCGTCAAAGTCAATGGTAAAAAAGAGATCATCGACATTCAGATTAAGCCCGAAGCGGTTGATCCTGATGATGTGGAAATGCTGCAGGATCTCATCATGGCAGTTGTGAACGAAGCCATGCGCATTGCTGACGAAACCGTCTCCCGGGAAATGGGGAAACTCACCGGCGGCATGAATCTGCCGGGTTTTTAGACGGCGGCGTGAACCCCGTCATTTCGAACCGGTTCAGTGCCATTGAGGGCACAGAAACCGCACCATTCCGTGAGGAGATAAGGCATGCACGAATTCACAACCCCCATCGCCAGCCTGATTGAAGCCTTCAGCAAACTGCCGGGAATCGGCAGAAAGACGGCGCAGCGGCTGGCATTTCATGTGATCAGTATGGAAGGCCGAGAAGTGACACAACTGGCCAGGGCGATTATTGAAGCGAAAAAAAACATTCGCTACTGCCAGGTGTGCTGCAATTTCACCGACCATGAGCAATGCACGATTTGCAGGGATACCCGGCGGGATCACAGCATCATTTGCGTGGTGGAAGACCCACGGGATGTGGCTGCGCTGGAAAAAACCCGGGAGTATCACGGGTTGTATCATGTGCTCCATGGAGCCATTTCACCATTGGAGGGCATCGGTCCGGAAGACATCAAAATCAAAGAACTGCTGGCCCGTGTGGCCGAGGAACCGGTGGAAGAAATCATACTTGCCACCAACCCCACCATTGAAGGGGAAGCCACCGCCATGTACCTGGCCCGGATTTTTAAACCCGCAGGCATCACCGTCTCCCGTATCGGGTACGGAATTCCTGTAGGGGGCGACCTGGAGTACGTGGATGAAGTAACGTTACTGAAAGCCATGGAAGGACGTAAAAAGCTATGAAAATCGGTTTAAGAACCGTCAAAACCGGTATTGCTGTGGCGTTGAGTCTCATGATGGTTCAAATTCTACAGCTTGAGAGCGTTATTTTTGTATCGATTGCCGCCCTCATTGGCATGCAGCCCACGGTTTCAGATTCATGGAAGGTGGGCGGAAACCGCATTTTGGGAACGGTTGTCGGCACCTTATTTGGACTCATTATGGCGCTGCTCTTGCCTGGCAATTTTTTGCTGGCAGGCGTGGGTGTGGTGGTACTGATTATCTTCATGAATCAGTTAAAAATACCAGAAGGCATTACCATCAGTTGTGTGGTCTTCATCAGTATTTTTATGAACACACAAAATGATATTCTCCCGTATGCAATCAGTCGTCTGACAGATACGTTTCTGGGGATCGGCATTGCCCTCATGGTGAACTATTTTATTTTACCCCCCAAATACGACCGTCGAGCCATGTCTGAAATGCGCAAAGACATGACCCGAATACTTACCTGCCAAAACCGGATGCTGGGCATACTTCTTAAGCAGGAACAGGTACCCCTGCCAGAAGTGGACGCCCAGATTGACGATATTTTGGAAGAACTGAATGCTTCCAAAAAACTGGCAGAAATGCAGGAAAAAGAAGAGAAGCTCAACGTTTACGGCCAGGTACTCTGCAAAGAAATCAACCTTGTATTACGCATCACCACCGATATGTACCAGCACCTGAAAAACCTCTATGGGCTTCTTGAAAACGGCCTTTCACCCCATACCATTAAACCGGTTGAACCGGAACTGCTGGCTCTTTATGATAAGCTGAAGCGGGAAGAAACCCTGTTAAGGGAAGGCAGCCGCCAGCGGGGGGAAACCCTGAAAGAACTGATGGAAGATATCGCCAGCCTGAAACGGCGGGTGAAAAGCGAGACGATTTCCCGTCAGTTGGGAGCCGAAGAAATTATTCAGCTGATGGTGATGGTGTATAATATCGGCGAAATCATTACCAAAATGGAAATGATCACTTCTCAACAGAACACTTGAAGATGCAAACATATGAATCATATCAAAAGTATCAATCACATCAATCACATCAATCACATCAATCAACGAACCCGTCAACCGGGAGCATTGATGATACACGTGGCATGTGATTCAGTCAAAGGGCACCAGTCAACAGGCGAAAGCCAGCAAGAAACACAGAAGCAAAGGAGTTGCCAGGCATGGAGTTTCATCAAAACCGAAAAGCCCTCACAGAGACAGCCATGATTGCCACCCTCACCTCTATTTTTGTGGTGAGCACCTTCTATATTCCGCTGCTATCCATTCTCCTGGCGCTGATTCCCATGCCCTTCATGGTACTGGCTGTGCGCAGGGGAAGTCGTTACGCTTTTTTTGCGCTGGTGATGGTAACCCTGATCATCGGACTTCTGACAGGGGTGATTTACAGTCTGTTTGCCCTGGTGATCTTTGGCCCAATGGCCCTGGCCATGGGCTGGTGGATTCGTCACCGAAAAGAGCCCCACGAAGTGATTTTCATCGGTGCGGTTGGTTCTGCCGCCGCTGTTTTTACGATGATGCAGCTCATTGCCATGGCCAGCGGTATCCAGCTGACCCTGGAAATCAGTCAGATGATCACCGGTATCATGGAACAGCAGGCAGCCGCGCTGCAGCAAATGAACCTAGAGGTGGTGGCGCTGGAAGAAGCTGTTCACTATCTGCTGCTGGTGTTTCCGGGCCTCATTCTCATCCAGTCTCTCTTTGGGGCTTTTGTGAACTATTACCTCACCATGGCGGTTCTCCGCCGGTTTACCCCTTCTGAAGAACCGCTGCCTGAGTTCAGCAGGTTCCGGCTTCCGGGGCATGTGGTCTCCGGAGTTTTTCTCCTAATGGCTTTGTCCTGGGGTTCGCAGTTCATTCACGGGATCAACCATGTGAGCCTGTTGGCCAATGTCACTCTGATAGCAGTCATGATTTTTTTTATGCAGGGCATTTCCCTCATCAGTTACTGGATCAAAGGCACCCGGGTGCCCAAATGGGTGCGGCTGCTGATTCTGGTGATCCTGGTGATCCTCAGCCCCATGATTACCCTGATTTCACTGCTGGGGCTGGTGGATGTGCTGGCAGACTTTCGAAAACTCACCGTCAGCAAATAAGGAAATTTGGAGTAGATGTAGAAACGATCATTAAGAGGCTTTCAACAGAGGCAGCCACAGACAAGAAGCCCTAGACAAGAAGCCCTAGACAAGAAGCCACAGACAAGCAGACATACACAGGATGAACCAGTGAAAGTCAGCTTTAAGACAGTGTCCCCTCATAAGCAGTCCATTTAAAGGAGCGGCTTTATGAAAAAAAGCAGCCTGTTACAGTTCTTTGTTCCCGATACCCGTATCTACATGATCATCATTACCCTGCTCATTGGTATTCTTGCCTGGTATAACCAGGCCATTGCCGTGGTGGGGGTTTTTCTGCTGATATACCTGCTGGTGTATAACCTGCGGGTGAGCAACATCAAGCGTCAGGAATGGACGCGTTACATCGAGCGGTTGTCGGCAGATGTGGATACAGCCACCAGGGAATCCATTCTTTCCATGCCCATTCCCTTAACCATGCTGGACATTGACGGCACCATCACCTGGTACAACCGTAAATTTGCCGACATACTGGAAGAAAACCATCAGACAGAACTGTTGGAAAAAAAGCTGGATGATTTGCTGCCAGATTTTCATCTGAAGGAACTTTTGGAAAAAGAAAACGAAGAGCTGCTTCAGGTGAAGGTGGGAAACAGAAGCTTCAAAGTGGTGGCGAATGTGGTAAAACGCGACAAATCTGCAACAGCTGAGCACCTGATGATTCTTTACTGGTTTGAAACCACCCCTTATGAAAATTTGAAACGAAAATACAACAGTGAAAAACTGGTACTGGCACTGGTACAGGTGGACAACTACGATGAAGCCATCAAAAGCACCGATGAAGCCAACCGGTCGAAGGTGATTGCCGAAATTGACCAGCAGCTTCATCGCTGGACAGGGCAGGTAAAAGGTGTTATTCGCAAATATGAACAGGATAAGTATATTGTCATCTTCGAATATCACCAGCTGGCACAGCTGGAAGCCAAGCGGTTTGACATTTTGGACAGCATTCGGGAAATTCAGGCAGGCAACCATATCCCTGCCACCCTGAGCATTGGTGTGGGTTCCATGGGAAAGGACTTTCAGGAAACCCTGGCCTATGCCAACACGGCCAAAGATTTGTGTCTGGGCCGCGGCGGGGACCAGACAGCCGTGAAAAGGCAAGATGATATCAAGTTTTACGGCGGGAAAACCCGGGCTGTGGAAAAACGCACCAAAGTGAAGGCACGGGTCATCGCCTACGGCCTGCGTCAGTTGATGGAGCAGGCAGACCAGGTGCTGGTGATGGGCCACAAGCAACCAGATCTGGATGCCCTGGGCGCTGCGCTTGGAATTTACCGGGCAGCCCGTAACCGGAAAAAAGACGCCTATGTGGTGATGAGCGGCAGTAACCCTTCCATCGAAGTGCTCTATGACATGATGATGGAAAAAGAAGTCTACCAGAAGGCCATCATTACCTGTGTTGAGGCACTGCGGATCAAGGGAAAAGCCCGCACACTGGTGGTGGTGGTGGACACCCACCGACCAGCCTACACAGAGTGTCCTGAACTGCTGGAAAACAACGACCGGGTGGTGGTCATCGACCATCATCGCCGCAGTACCGACTTTATTGAAAACACCCTGCTCACCTACCACGAAACCTACGCCTCCTCCACCTGCGAAATGGTGACGGAGATTCTCTATTACATGGACGACAAAATGACCCTGGAAACCCTGGAGGCAGAAGCCATGATGGCCGGCATTGCCCTGGATACCAAGAATTTTACCTTTAAAACAGGCGTTCGCACCTTCGAGGCGGCTTCATATTTGCGCCGGGCCGGTGCTGACACCACCATGGTGCGGCAGATGTTTCAGGATGATCTGGAGTCCATTGTTTCCCGGGCAGAGGTCATTAAAAAAGCTGAAATGATGATGGACCAAATCGCCATTGCCATCAGCGACGATCATTCCAATCACGCCCAACTGGTGGCCGCCCAGGCCGCCGACTCAATGCTTGCCATCAGGGGCGCCAAAGCTTCTTTTGTACTGGGCATCAATACCGAGGGGCAGGTGTTTATCAGCGGTCGGTCGCTGGGAGATATCAACGTGCAGGTCATTTTGGAAAAACTGGGGGGCGGCGGCCACATGACCGTGGCCGGAGCCCAGTTGGAAAATATCACCGTTGAAGAAGCTAAAGAACAACTGATTCAGGCCATCTCAGAGGCATTGAATGAGGAAAAGGAGGAAACATCATGAAAGTGATTCTGCAAAAAGATGTCAAAGGTCTGGGAAAGACTGGCGATGTGGTGAATGCCAGCGACGGTTATGCCCGTAATTTTCTCTTGCCCAAAGGGTTGGCGGTGGAGGCCAGTACCGGCAACCTGAATAATGTGAAACAGCAAAAGCAGGCAGAAGCCAAACGCAAGGCCGATGAACTGGCCGAAGCTGAAAAACTGAAAGAGCGGCTTTCGAAGGTCACCGTCACCCTCATGGCCAAGTCAGGGGAGGGCGGCCGGCTCTTTGGCTCCATCACCAACAAAGAAATCGCCGAAAATCTGGAAAAGCAGCATCATATCGCTCTGGACAAACGAAAAATTGTATTAAACGACTCCATCAAAGAACTGGGAGAAACCCTGGTGGATGTCAAGGTGTATCCGGGAGTCAACGGGACGCTGAAGGTAAAGGTGCAGGCGGAAAACTAATCACCTGAAAGATCAGTTGACGGATCAAGAAGAAGGAGTCGAGCCATGGAAGCTTTCGCCAACTTTGCACAGGTACCGCCTCACAGTGTCGAAGCTGAACAGTCGGTGCTGGGAGCCATGCTCATGGACCGGGATGCCGTCTATGTGGCGCTGGAAATTCTGAAACCCGAAGACTTTTATAAAGAAGCCCACCGGGAGATTTTCGAAGCCATGGTTGGTCTTTTTGGCAAGGAAGAGCCGGTGGACCTTCTCACCCTCACAGAGGCTCTGAGAGCCCGTGAAACCATGGAGGCGGTGGGCGGAATCCCCTACCTGTCCAGCCTCACCTCCAATGTACCGGTGACGGTGCATGTGGAACACTATGCCAAGCTGGTGGAAGAGAAGGCAGTGGTGCGCCGGCTCATCCATTCTTCCCGGGATATCATGCAGCTGGGGTACCGGCCCGAGGTGGAAGTGCAGGAACTCATTGAGCAGGCGCAGAAAAATATTTATGATATCACACAAAGCCGATACCGCCAGGGATTCACCCACATTAAAGACCTGCTGGGCACCACCTTCGACGAAATTGAGCGGCGGTACGAAAACAAAGAAGCCATCACCGGTCTTACCACCGGCTTCAACGACCTTGATCATAAGCTCAACGGCTTTCATCCGTCAGATCTGATTCTGGTGGCAGCCCGTCCCGCCATGGGAAAATCTGCTTTTGCCCTGAACCTGGCGCAAAACGCAGCCATGAAGGGTGACGCCTCTGTCGCCATTTTCAGCCTGGAGATGTCAAAGGAACAGCTGATTCTGCGTATACTGGCGGCTGAATCCATGGTGGATCTGGGAAAAATTCAGAGTGGCCGTCTCAACGAAGACGAATGGCAGCGCATCGCCCAGGCCATGGTGCCCCTCTCCCAGGCAAAGATCCATTTCGATGATTCAGCAGGCATCTCAGTCACAGAAATGCGGTCAAAATCCCGGCGGCTGAAAATGGAAAAGGGCCTTGACCTGGTGCTGATTGACTACCTGCAGCTGATGCAGGGAGAAACCCGCAGCGAAAACCGGCAGCAGGAAATCTCCAGTATTTCACGTAATTTGAAAATCATGGCCAAAGAACTGGACTGCCCGGTGATTGCACTTTCACAGCTGTCGCGTGCACCCGAGCTGCGCTCTGATCACCGACCCATTCTCTCAGACCTCAGAGAGTCCGGTGCCATCGAGCAGGATGCCGATGTGGTCATGTTCTTATACCGGGATGCCTACTACGATGAAGAAAGTGAAAAGCAGAACATTGCCGAAGTGATTCTGGCCAAGCACCGTCACGGCGAAACCGGTTCCATTGAAATGATTTGGATGGGAGAATACCAGAAGTTTGCCGATCTTTCCAGATATGACGGCTAAGAAGCGGCAACCTGTTGTCAGAAGGCGGGTTCTGTGCTACAATAATGTTGACTGGTTTAGTATGGATTACACAGGCAGGAACACTGCCTGAAGGAGGGATAACATGGCGAAAGTGACACATGAAATGACCATTATGGAAGTCCTGAAATTGGATCCGGGTGTGGCCCCCATTTTTATGAAACATGGCCTGCATTGCCTGGGATGCCCAGGGGCAACCATGGAGAGCATTCATGATGCCGGTCAGGTGCACGGCATTAATGTTGATGGACTTGTCAATGAACTGAACCAATTTTTGGAAAACAACGCATAACACCACCAACAAAAGGCAGACATCACAAAACCCGGCGGAAATCACCCGCCGGGTTTGTTTTGGTGTGGAATATAGCATGCGCAAAAAAGTAGTGGATAACGTTTTCGTAATGGTTTTAAGCTTTTTACTCACAATTCCCTGTCACCTGTTCACCGAAAAACTGTGGTAGGCAGTTTTGTTCTTTATGATGATTGATCAGAAGCGCTGAAAAGCAGGCTGAAGAGCTCTGCCGGCAATGTGAAGCTGTTGGCGGAGAGCGGAGAATTCGAGGCGGTGCTTGCTGGTGCCACGGGAAGGCCAGTGGCATCGGTGTTGATGCTGCCACCAGCTTCCTTTCCCTGACAGGTTTTTCCGGCACACGCTTCTTCATGACCGGATTCTCCAGAACCATTCTTTCCAACATTGTCATTTTCCGACGCTTCACAATCAGAAGCGGCTTCTTGATGAAGCTGCAGTTCATCATCTGAAGCCTTCAGCCGAAGCATTTCCTGATGAATCTGCTCCATTTTCCTGTCCAGCTGAGCCACTGTATCAGCAGCTTCTTTTAAGTCATCCTTCAGCTGCTGGGGAACTTCCCGCTCATACTTATAGTAGATTTTGTGTTCCAGGCTGGCCCAAAAATCCATGGCAATGGTTCGAATTTGCACCTCCACAAAAACTTTCTCCATGCGGTCTGACATAAAGACCGGGACCTGAAGAATCATATGTAAACTTTGGTATCCGTTGGGTTTGGGTTCTTCAATATAGTCTTTGTAATCCACCACCGTGATATCCTGCTGCTGCATCAGCATGCCGGCCACCCGATAGATGTCAGGAACAAAAGAGCAGGTGATGCGAATACCGGCAATGTCACGAATGTTTTCACGAATGGATTCCACCGACCAGGGGTAATTCTTGCGCTGCAGCTTGTTGATGATGCTTTCGGGGGTTTTCAGCCGGGACTTGACATGTTCAATGGGATTATAGTCATGCACATACTCAAATTCCTGTTTCAGAATATTAATTTTGGTGTTCACTTCTTCCAGCCCAAAACGGTAGTACATCATAAACCGGGTAAGGGATTTTTGAAAGGTTCTCATTTGTTCAGCATTCACCTGTTCTATGTTGATCAAAAGAGTCAACTCCTTTTAATGGCATTGAACTCGTACTCAGATTAATGGCATTGAACTCGTATTCAGATTATCAGACGGATGATTTCAATGTAATCATATCACGAACAGAAATAACGCACATCATTCCAAATGAAAATGACGAGCAGACATCTCAAACAAAATGTGAAACAGACTTTGCCGACAGGAAAAAAGCCAGGGGCATGTAAAAAGTGTTAGAAAACTGGAAAAAAGGGCATTCAATCAACATGACGAGAACGAGTCAAAAACGTTTCATCAATGATGATGGTTCAAAGATGATGATGGTTCAAAGGATCACACTTAGCGGGCATCATCAGAATAGTAGATGGGTATGAACCATGAATGAACGAATCCCTGTTTTGCATAGACAGCGATGAAGAAAGTGCAGGGAAAAGCCAACCGTTGAAGCAGGCCTATGAAAATGGAACAAAGCACTCAGCAGAAAATAAAATAGATGGAAAGGGTCTGAAGACAAAGACATCACCTGAAAAAGATGCAGAAACTGCACAAGATGTGGATGCTGAAAATAACAATGAACAGAAACTGAAAAGACTGTCATGAAAGAGTTTCAGGGAGAGGGGTGATGAACATGAGAATATTGGTGGTGGATGATGCGGCTTTAAATCTTCATTTTGTCACAAGCATCCTGCATCAAACCTATCCCCATTATGACATTTACCAATGCCAGCGTCCGAGGCATGTGGAGAAGCTGGTCAATGAGAAAGAAATCGATGTGCTGCTTCTTGATATCACCATGCCGGAGATCAGCGGCCTGGATCTGCTGAAAAGCCTCCGGGAGAAACTCAGCAGCGATGACCTGCAGATCATTATGCTCACTGCACTGGATGATGACGATGTTTTTCAGACCTGCTACGAGCTGGGAGCCAATGACTATGTGAAGAAACCTTTCAACAAGGTGGAACTCACTTCCCGGCTCAACCACGCCATTAAGAGCATTCAGGATCACCGGCAAAGAAAGCAGTTGATCAATGGAATTAAGGAACACAACAACGAGCTTCGACGGGTCAACATGGAGCTTCAAATGGCACAGGCTGCGCTGGTTCACTCTGAAAAAATGGCAGCCATTGGCCAGCTGGCGGCAGGGGTGGCCCATGAAATCAACAATCCCATCGGTTATGTGAGCAGTAACCTGGAAACCTTGAACAATTATCTCCACAAGATGACACGCTACATCCACCAGTGCCGGGAAGTACAGGAAGCACTTGAGAAAAGTGAACACATCCCATCGGAAGCTTTGGCCGTTCAACTGGCCAACGGTTACGAAACACAGAAACTGGGCATCATTATGGAAGATCTGGAAGGCCTCATGGCAGACACCCAGGAGGGTGTGGAGCGAGTAGCGACCATTGTCAAAACCATGCGTAATTTTGCCCGCAGCGGTGACCACGACGAAAAGGGATGGGTTAACCTGAACGACTTAATACACCAAAGCATGATGATGCTTCAAAATGAATCCAAATACGTGGCCGATGTGATCTTTCGGGAACAGGATGACATCGAGGTGTTTTGCAATCAGGGACAAATCGGGCAGGTACTGGTAAATATTCTGAACAATGCCGTTCAGGCCATCAGGAGTCAGGAAAAGCCGGAGCGGGGACGGATTACCATCGGGCTGGGCCGCACGGAAGATAAAGCTAATATCATCATCAGCGACAACGGGCCGGGAATTCCCAAAGAGTACCTGAGTCGCATTTTCGACCCCTTCTTCACCAGTAAAAAAGTGGGCGATGGCACCGGGCTGGGGCTCAGCATTTCTTACGATATCATTGTCAATAAGCACGGGGGCATGTTAGCAGCCCACAGCGAAACGGGAAGGGGTGCCATCTTCGATATCCTGCTGCCCATCCATGATCATCAGGAAAGCGGGGGAACGGAATGAACAGAACCATTCTTTTGGTCGATGATGAAAGGCAAGTAGTTCGTTCTCTGGAACGGCTGCTAATGGATACTGACTATCGGGTTTTGTCAGCCCTCAATGCACAGCAGGGGCTGGAGATACTGGAGAAAGAAACCATCAATCTGGTAATGAGCGATATGCGCATGCCTGTCATGGACGGGTATGAGTTCCTCAACATCGTCAAAGAGCAGTATCCCCACGTGATTCGAATCATGCTCAGCGGGTATTCTGAAGAGAATGTGGTGCTGAAGGCACTGGAAGACAATACGGTGAAAGTGTATCTTTTCAAACCCTGGAAAAATGAAGAACTGCTGGAAACCCTGCGCCAGATTTTTGAAACCTATGACCTTCTCAGCAGTTCCCATCTGCTGGAAATCATCAACAATGCCTCTTTTCTGCCCACCATCGAAGATGCCTACTGGGAAATCATACAGGCCATGGATCATGAGAGCGACCTTTCCAAGATTGCCTCCCATATTGAAAAAGACTCTGCCATTGCCAGCAAAGTGCTTCGACTGGCCAATTCTGCCTATTACGGAGCACGAACAGGCTCCCTGCACAAGGCAGTAACCTATATCGGCCTGAAACATACCCGTCATCTGGTGATGTCCACCGCCATTATCGGATTCTTCCAGGGAAGGCATCAGGCACGCTCACTCATGCATCGTCTTTGGAAGCAGGCGGCCCTTTCCCATCGGCTCTATCATCATCTCTACCAACATCATCTAAATCACAAAATGCCTGAAAACAACATACCGGCAGCGCTCCTTCACAACATCGGCGTGATGTTCTTGCTGGGGCATTTTGGAGAAGATTACGCAACCCTGTTACTGCGAGCTGATGAGCAAAAACAGGCCCTGGAAGAATGTGAGCGGCAGGCCTATGGCAACACACACATGGAAGCTGGCGGGTATCTCCTCAGCTGGTGGAACTTCCCTTTCCCGGTGGTGGAAGCCGCCCTGTATCATCATGCCCCCTTTGATCACCGGGTGATCAACACAGAAGTGACAGCAGCCGTTCATCTGGTCAACCGATATTCCCATCAACTGCTGGGATTTCCGCAATATGACGGGTATGACGACCGCGTATTTGATTACCTGGGCGTGAATCAAGCGCATTTTGAAAAAAGCCTGGAAAGCATTTCCCTTGAAGAGGAGGCTTAACCCATGGACCAACGAGAAGCCGTTCTTTTTGTAGACGATGAAATCAATGTGCTCAGTTCCCTTAAACGGGGAATGATGGACGAACCCTATACCTGCTACTTTGCCTCCAGCGGGAAAGAAGCGCTGGTCATTCTTGCAGAAAAAACCATCAGCGTCATAGTCACCGATATGCGCATGCCAGAAATGACGGGGCTGAAACTGTTGCAGGAGGTGACCAAAGTATCGCCTGACACCGTTAAGATTGTGCTTTCAGGATACACCCAGATTCAGCAGATTCTGGCCACCATCAATACGGTGGATATCTTTAAATTCATCACGAAACCGTGGAAAATGGAAGAAGAGTTTAAAGTCATTATTCAACAGGCAGTGACCTATTACCGTATGAAAAAAGAGCACGAGCAACTGAAACATGACCTGGAGAACCGGAACAAAGTATACCGCAACATGCTGGCCACCATGACAGGACGGGTGGCAACAGCCCAAAAACAAGTACAACTGGTGGGTGCCTTGTCAGAAAAGATGCTTGAATATGCACACCGTCATCAACACACCGAAAGTGCCGGAATCAGGACCATGCTGGAGCAACAGCCCGTGCTTTTCCAGACTTTGAAAAAAATCATTTTACTCCAGGCAGATCAACAAACAGCTGACGAACTGGAGACGTGGTTAAGAACTGAGCTGAGCAGGTCAGTTTCACTAGAAAAAGTGACAACCGGCAGGCTGCCGGCAGAAACAAAAACCGGGAAAGTGGAAAACAGACCAGTACCAATCAGTACCGACGGCAGGCTGATGGCCGGAGGAATGAAGATGATCCTGGACCTGTTGCCCCAAACCCTGCGGAACCAGCCAATTCTTCTGGAGACCACTCAGCCCAGCCATCATATTTTTCATTGCCTGCTGCGGCTTTCCCTGGGAGAAGGAGAGGCCGCCCAGATAGACCCTGACTGCCTTGAGTACTTGAACCTGGTTCTGGGAAATGCGCTGGAAACGGTTGAGATTCATTTTTCAGCCGTCATTGAAGCGCATCATCTGGTGATGAAAATGACAACACCTCTGAAAGAACCTTCTTGAATGACGGTTTCGACATGACAGCTCCGATGACAAATCAGCAGCGGCTAAGATTCACAGGAGAAGATTCAATGATGAAAGGAGGCGGTACAGATGAAAATAATGTTTGACAGGGAGGGTTCCGTTGAAGGCCTGAAAAGCCTGTTGAAGGTACTATGTCAGGAGGAGAGCATCACAGGAATTATGATTTTTGCTTGTGACGCCAATGAATTCACCCCCCAAACAATAGACCCCTTGCTGACAAAATGCACCAAACCTCTGTGGGGAGGCGTTTTCCCGGAAATTATTTATGAGGCTGAAAAAACATCAAAGGGAACCCTTGCCGCCGGCTTTACCTGTCCGCTGAAAACCCTTTCCATTGACGATCTGAAAAACGATTCCGCCGTCATCAGGCAAATCATAGAAAAAACTTACGAAAAAGAAGACTTGCGTGATCAGACCATGTTTATTTTTGCCGACGGGCTCAGCGGGTGTATCGAAGCACTGCGGGACAGTCTGTTTCAGTCTCTGGGTGCCATGCCCAACTACATCGGGGGTGGTGCAGGATCTCTCCAGTTCATTCAAAAACCCTGCATCTTTACATCAGAAGGGTTGAAAGAAAATGCCGCAGTGCTGGCCCTTGTCCGTCAAAAAAGCGGTGTGGGTGTTGCCCATGGGTGGCAGCCCATATCAGAACCCCATAAAGTCACCGCCGCTGAGGGCAACCGAGTCATTTCCATTGACTGGCAG
This sequence comes from Anoxynatronum sibiricum, assembly GCF_039414295.1. NCBI lineage: Bacteria > Bacillati > Bacillota > Clostridia > Eubacteriales > Clostridiaceae > Anoxynatronum > Anoxynatronum sibiricum. The sequence continues at coordinate 64,643 of NZ_JBCITM010000005.1, forward strand.
CCAGCGTTTGAAGTCTATCAGGAAATGGTGGAGAGTCTTTCTGGTAACAGCTTTCAGGAATATGATTTTTTTCACCTGGCCAAAAACTACCCGCTGGGAATCATGAACATGAATCTGGAAATGATTGTGCGTGATCCCATTGCAACCAACTCAGAGAAAGACCTGATCTGCGTGGGAGAAGTGCCGGTGAATGCCATTATCCACGTGCTCAGAGGCGACCGGGAGTCTTTGCTGCAGGGGGCGGCAGCAGCCAGAAAAAACGCTGCGATCAGTTTTGAAGCTGTCACTGGTCAGCAGGCTGAAACAGCCGTTGCCATGCTTGTCATCGACTGCATTTCCAGGGTGCTGTACTTAAACCATGACTTTGAGGAAGAACTGAAGATTGTCAAAACAGAAGCGACGGTGATGGGAGCCCTGACACTGGGAGAATTTGCCAATCTGCGCAGCGACAATCTGGCCTTTCATAACAAGACCATCGTCACAGCCCTTCTTCAGTAAAAGAAAAAAAGTAAAGAAAACAAGTAAAGAAAAGCAAATAAAGAAAAACAAAGTGAAAACTGATCAGAAGCGGTTCAGATAAGCATTTGTAAGCCCGTCCACACCAGCAATCAGTCAGCGGACCACTTTAAAAAAGACAGAAACAATTTGCTGATTTTTACGTTAAGATAGACGGTAAGACATGCAGTAAGATATAGGCCGTACAGAGGGCAGCATCAAAGGCAGCATTAAGGAAACAGCTGCACATAAAAACCGATGCCCCGCTGCAGGCAAACATACGGCATAAAGGCAGTGAATGCGACGTGCGGGTATAGGCGCACCGTGAAAAGAGGTGGTGAGGGTTGATGAAATATCTGATACCGTTGTTGATCATTGGTGTTATTCTCATCTGGCTGGGGTTTTATGGATTTGGTATTTTAATGATTCCCCAGGGAACTTTCCCTGTCACTGTTTTCAAAGTGGTGGGGCTGCTGTTCATTCTGCTTTTCATGGGAATGGCCCTGCGGGTACTGGTGGAACGGCTGAAAGAACTGAAAGAGGAGGAAGATGATGATTATCGTCAATACTGATTTTATCACTGGAAAAGAACTGGAAACCCTGGGAATGGTGAAGGGCTCTGTGATTCAGGCCAAACATGTGGGCAAAGACATCATGAGCGGCCTGAAAGGGCTGGTGGGCGGAGAGCTGACGGCCTATTCAGAAATGATGAATGAGGCACGGGCGAAAGCCACCAAAAGAATGGTTGAAGAAGCCCAGGCCATGGGAGCCGACGGCGTTATCAATGTACGGTACACCTCTGCGGCTGTGATGCAGGGAGCAGCAGAGATCCTTGTGTATGGAACCGCCGTCAGGTTTCGATAGACCGGAGCAAGCTGATCAAACGTGAGTGCCTGAAGACATTTGTGAAAGTCGGTGCCAACACCCTTTAAATGGTATCTGATTGTTGTGCTGACAACAGTTGGAATTCATTTGAAGGGTGTTTGTCTGTTCATGTGAAACAAAGGGCAGAGATGGCTTCCACCCAGCCCCATCAGGTTCTCAAGGGTGCGAAGGGGGAGATTCCCGTTAAGCATCAATGCGGGCGCAGTCAGTTCGTTGGAAATGACATTGGAGGATGAAATGATTGAAACAGCAGTCAACGGGATAAAAAAATGAATAATACCATATGAAAACAACTATAATAATCAGTGGCGGCAGAACAACAAATTGATTTTTAAAAAAAACATTCACATTCATATTGACCCATTTTGCCTGTCTGTGATAGGATGAGAATGCATTGAAAGGAGTGGGAATCATGTCGACAACAGCCATCGTAGGAGCCCAGTGGGGCGACGAGGGAAAAGGAAAAGTAATTGATTACCTGGCAAGCCAGGCCGAAGTCATCGTTCGTGCCCAGGGAGGCAATAACGCCGGTCACACGGTGGTGGTGGAAGATACCAAATACACCTTTCATCTGATGCCCTCTGGTGTGCTCTATGACGGCACCCTGAACCTCATTGCCAACGGTGTCGTTTTTGACCCGGAAGGGTTTTTGAAAGAAATCGAAAAACTGGAATCTCAGGGAGTCACCATCAACCGCCTGTTCATTGACGAACGGGCTCATCTGATCTTCCCTTATCATAAGCGCATTGACGAACTGCAGGAAGAAGCCCGGGGTGAAGAGTCCATCGGCACCACCAAGCGGGGAATCGGGCCCTGCTACATGGATAAAATTGAACGCACTGGCATTCAGGTGGGGGAGCTGCTTCGACCGGAACGGCTTCAGAAGTTCATTGCCAAACAGGTGGCCCGCAAAAATGCCATTCTGGAAAAAATCTATGAGACAGAAGGCTTCGACCCCCAGGCTATTTTTGAAACCTACCGGGCCTATGGGGAAAAGCTGGCACCTTACATTACCGACACCAACCGGTTGCTTCATGAAGCACTGGACTCAGGGAAAAAAGTGCTGCTGGAGGGGGCACAGGGAGCACTGCTGGACATTGACCTGGGCACTTATCCTTATGTCACATCCTCCCATCCCACCACAGGCGGTTTCTGTACCGGTGCCGGCATCGGTCCCAATCAAATCGATGAGGTGGTGGGCATCGTCAAAGCCTACACCACCCGAGTGGGGAAAGGTCCCTTTCCCACAGAGGAAGACAACGCCACCGGTGACGCCATTCGCATCAAAGGCAATGAGTTCGGCACCACCACAGGACGCCCCCGCCGCTGCGGCTGGCTGGACGGCATCATGCTCCGCTACACGGCCCGCATCAACGGCATGACAGGGATTGCCCTCATGCTGCTGGATGTGTTGGATCAGTTCGATGAAATCAAATTCTGCACCGGCTATGAACTGGACGGCCAGGTGATCACTCATTTTCCTGCCAGTCTGGCAGATCTTGACCGCTGCCAACCGGTTTACCAGACCCTGAAAGGCTGGCAAACCGACATCACGGGCAACACTGCCTTTGAAGATCTGCCGGCAGAAGCCAAGATCTATGTGAAAACCATTGAAGATTTCACTGGGGTTCCTGTCAAGCTGATTTCTGTGGGGCCCAAAAGAAGTCAGACCATTGTGCGGGAAGCCATGATTTAGGTTTTAAACCGAACCCCGGCCCTCCCACCGAATATCTTTGCCGAAAAACTTCACAAAGCTGTAATAAGCAAAAAGGCGGGAGCAGATGCGGTCGTCGTAACGCACCATCAGTTCTCCCGGGGGCAGGTTGGTGGAAATCAGGGTTTTCTTTCCTTCCAGATGGCGGGTGTTGATAATCTGAAAAAGCTGGCCGTTGGTGAAGGTGTTGGTGAGCTCGGTGCCCAGATCGTCGATGATCAGCAGGTCACAGTCAAAAAGACGGGTGAGCACCTGGGAATCCTGAGGGGTGCCTTCCCGGCCAAACTGGTGGTTTTCCAGAAGATGAATCAGCTTGATGGCCGTCTGGTAAATCACCACTTTTTCCCGGTCCAGCAGGGCTTTGGCAATGCAGTTGGCCATAAAGGTTTTTCCCAGTCCCGTGGGGCCGTAAAAAAGCAGGTTTTTTTCATTGGGTTCATCAAAGTTAAAGACAAAGCCTTCACATTCCTGCAATACCTGCAGCATATTATCCCGGGGAGAAAGCCCTTCCTCCGGGATTTCTTTTTCTGAAAATAAATCAATGCAGAAGGTTTTGAAGTTTTCCTTCGCCAGAATACCCGCCAGATTACTCATCTGATAGGCCTGGTTAATCAGCTGTTGCTTGAAGCAGCTGCAATGCTTTCCTGATTTCAAAATCCCCCGGTCCTGGCAGTGAGGGCATGACCAGTGGGGCTGAAAGTCGGCTTCTGTGAGATGATGGGCGTCCATGAGAGCACTGCGCCGTTCCTGGAGGCGGTTCATCTCCTGCTCCAGCTGATGTATCAGCCTTTGCTGGTTTTGGGGATCAGACAGCAGGGCGCGGCTGATGGCCAGTCCCTGGCGGGTCATTTGAGATTCCAGGGCTTCCAGCTCCGGCACCACTTCATAAATGGCCTGCACCTTTTCTTCCCGGCGCCGCTGAGCCATTCGCCGCTTTTTTTCATAGTCCTTCATGATTTCCTGTACCACGGCGGACCGTCTCATTGATCATCCTCCTTGCGGGGTCTGCGTTTACGGCCCAACAGTATTTTTTCCAGCTCATCGTTGGAGTAGTCTTTTCCCCGACTCTCAGGCAGATGAAAGCCGGTTTTTTTAACGGGAGGGCTTGTGACGCGGCGTCCGGCGTCTTTTGCGCCTGCTTTTTCAGTGGCCTGCTGTCGGCGGTCGGCTTCGTGGCGGTCCACAGCTTCAGGGGTTGTCAGCCCTTCTTTCTGCCAGCGGTCCAGAATGCCATGAATATACTTAATACTTGGTTTGGCGGTGCCGGCGGAGAATCCACAGGCTTTTATAATCATGTCCATGGAAAAGCCGAAGGCGTCCAGCCACTGGTCCATCAGGCGGCTTTCTGCATCGGAGGGAAGACGGCCATGAAAGCCCAGGGCTTTAAATACCTGGTCGTATTGCCGGTAGCGCAGCTGCATGCGATCAAGAAAAGCCTGCACCTGCTCTCCGGTGAGAAAACCTTCATCGGCCCAGTTGCGCACAATGCCGGCCACATAGGGCACACTGCGCACTTCTTTCTGACGCACGGCATATTCAAAAGCCATGAGCACCACCGTCTTTTCCACTTTGAAATGGTGAAGCCAGTCAAGCACCTGCATTTCTTCATTGGGAACCAGGGGGCGCTGCATCAGCCGGTTGATGGCAGCAAAGAACTGGCGAAAACTTTCCCGTTCATTGGCTTCCAGTAATTCAGCCGGAGTGGTGGTGTGGGGCGGGGGCGTCTCGGATTCAACGGCTGACGATGTTACCTGGGGGGTATGCTTCAGGTGAAGGGTTTTCAGGGAAAGAAACTCCACAGAAGACTCCGGCAGCGGGGCATCTTCCGGCGCACTGCCGGAACCGTCACTGGGGAGAGCACCGGGCACACCGCCGGCATCATCATTTGGTGATTCCGTCGGGGGTTTTCCGGGAAAGCCCACCGATGATCCCGCAGGGTGAGTCAGGCGCACCAGGCCTTTGTCTTCCCAGTACTGCCAGGCCTTCAGCACCTGCTGCAGGGGAAGGTTCAGATTGGTGGCGATGGTGCGGGAGGTGAAGCGTTTCCCTTCAGAGGCTTCCAGGGCGTAGCGGTATCCCAGCAGATATACTTTGACAAAGTCACCCGGGGCCGGAGGCATATACAAATCAAGAAAGAGATTTTCCACCGGAGTATCATGAAGGTCCACCGGTGTTTTTTCCAGTCGAAAAGGCATAAGTATCACTCCTAAACAAACATCATTTCAGGTTCAAACCTGCTCATGGTCACATGAGGGGTTTTCGCGGCGCATCTAATCATAGAGACAGCTTTCCTTTATTATATCACAGGGCAGGGGAGGAGAAATCCTTCCATCAAAAAAGAAGGCTTATGAAGGTTGCTTAAAGCTGAAAGCATTGCAACAACAACGACACAAGCAAAGAAACACATGTTCTGTATTGTTGCCGGGACTTTGGTAGGATATAATGATTTCGTGTGGCAGCCATTTCACGAATGACATGGCTGCATTACGTGTTTCACCGGTGCAAGACACCGGGCACATCACCAGTGAAAACAACCGGGCAAAGAAGCACAGGACATTTGTATCAACCGGGAGGGGATAGCGGCATGTCCAAGCGTCATCGTCCAGGAAAGAAACAAAAGCATGACTGGATTCAAGACTCATCAAATCAAGAAATGAAAGCCGTACAGGAACATGTGCAGGAAACCGAGGCACAGGAAGTCCTGCGGAATACCATACAAGAAGCTTCACAGGAAATGCTGCAGGAATCTGCACAAGAAACCATACAAGAAACCATACAAGAAAGCGTACAGGAAACTGTACAGAACAATGTGCGCCAGACACCGGCTCAACAAAGGCTTGAGGCAGATGGGGCGGCACGTTTGCAGGAGCTTCGGAAAAAAAGAAAACCCGTGATGAAAGCGACCACCGTTCCCATACAGGAAAAAGCTATACTGTATCTGGTGGGGCTGAAAGAACTCGCGGCCATCACACTGAAAAAGGCGAAAGCCGGCACCCTGAAAAAGGCAGCAGACATGAAATCCCAAGTCAAGCCTGCTTTTCAGCAGCTGTCATCAAAAATGACATCAAGCCTTCAGAGAATCATGCTGGGAACAGCAACGCTGGAGACTTCGAAAACTCTTGAGATACCAGAAAATGGAGGCGCAACAGCCCTCCCTGAAACCCTTGCAGCATCTGCTGAATCAATCGAATCAATCGAATCAATTGATTCAGGCGAACATCAAACAGCCGCTCAGGTAAAAGAAGAGAACCCGTGGGTGGCAATGGCCGTCATGCTTTTCCGAAAAAAACAGGTGAAACTGGCCCTGGCGGGAATCGCTGTGGCAGCCATCGCCTTTGTTGCCGGAAACAGCTATTACAACAGTTACCAGGAAAGCCTGATTGCCTACGAACTGACTTTGGATGGAAAATCTCTGGGGATTGTTCGGGAGGCTGAAGAAGCCTTCGACGAAGCAGTGAAAACCCTGCAACGTGAAATGCGCCAGTTGTATGGCATGGAAGCATACATACCCGACACCCGGGAATGGCTGGAAGTGAAAGCAACCGACGAGGAACTCACCTCGCAGACAGCGCTGATTACCGCACTGAAAAATCAACTGGGGATCAAGGTGAAGGCCACGGCCCTCACCGTTGACGGAGAACCGCTGGTGATCCTCCCCAGCCGTCAGTTGGCTGAAAATCTGCTGGGTCAGGTTATGGAACCCTACCTGGACCCTGAAGTGGAGTACCTGGAAACCGGATTCTCTGAAAGCATTGAACTGACAGAACTGGCAGCCGATTTATCAGATATCTGGGACATGGAGGAAGCACTGCAATACCTTCAAACAGGCACCAATGAGATTAAAGTGCATGAAGTGCAGCCGGGGGAAAGCACCTGGCTGATTGCCAACCAAAATGAGATGACAGTGGAAGAAATCGAAGCCGCCAACCCGGGGCTGGTATCAGAACGACTGAGCATCGGTCAGGAACTGAATCTCATCGTGCCGACGCCTTATCTGACGGTGCGTACCCGCGAGTACGCAGAGCTGGCAGAAGCCATTCCCTTTGAAACCGAAGAAGTGGAGTCAGACAGTCTTTATCAGGGAGACCGGCGCATTACCACCCAGGGTGAAGAAGGCTTTCATGAAATTAAAGCCTATCTTGTCAGGGAAAATGGCCGTGAAGCTGAACGGGAAATTTTGGAAGAAAACCGGATTTCTGAGCCCACCACACGGGTGGTGGCAGTGGGAACCCTGCCACGGCCAGCCACCATGGCTACCGGCACGTTCATGAACCCCACCCGGGGACGTCTCACCTCTCCCTTTGGCATGCGGGGCGGTTCACGGCATACCGGAATAGACATTGCCAATTCCCGGGGAACAGCTGTCAAAGCCGCCGACGCTGGGAAAGTTTCTTTTGCCGGAACCAGAGGCGCCTATGGACAGCTGGTGATCATTGACCATGAAAATGGCTATCAGACCTATTACGCCCATCTGAACAGCATGTCAGTTTCAGCAGGCACGCGGGTTCATAAAGACCAGCTTATTGGCACCATCGGCACCACCGGCCGCAGCACTGGCCCGCATCTTCACTTTGAAGTGCGTAAAAACGGCACTCCTGTGAATCCCCTGGGATTTGTAAACTACTAAATCAGATCAGCCAGTCCAGGTAATACCCATCAATCGAAGAATGGCACATGCAAAGCATGACACCCATCGATAAAATAACCAAACACCAAAAACCCCGGCCATAGCCGGGTTTTTTGGCATAGGAAACAGCATGCGCAGAATAGCTGTGGGTTAAGTCTTTGCACTATTTTCCAGCTTCTTATTCCCTGTTCCCTATTCCCTGTCATTCTGCCATAGCCGAGGTTTTTTGTATTCCCAGGAAACGCCGGGAGCAGACACTGGGGAAGTGGTGAAACGGCAGTGCAAAAGGATGATGGAAGAGCCATCAGCGAAAACAATGCGTCGGGCAGCCATCTGAAGGTGATAGGTTGAGAAAGCGGTCGGCCTACTTTTTTTTATGGCTGATTTCTGGTATGATGCTCATAAGAACAAGGCACCGGCGGTAAATCACCCCCAGGGAGAAAAGGAAGGTGACGGTCATGAAAACCCGCATCCTCATTGTGGAAGATGAACGGAACATTGCCGATATCATTAAGTTTAATCTTGAAAAAGAAGGCTATCAGACAGAAGTGGCCGGTGACGGAGAAGACGCCTTGGTGAAAGTGCGTACCTTTCAGCCCGACCTGATGTTGTTGGATCTCATGATCCCCAAAATGGATGGTTTCCAGGTGTGCCGCAAAGTGAGAGAGCATCACAACTTTCCCATACTCATGCTTACCGCCAAAGAAGAAGAAGTGGACAAGGTGCTGGGGCTGGAAATGGGAGCCGATGATTACATTACCAAGCCCTTTGGCATGCGGGAACTCCTGGCACGTATCAAGGCCAACCTGCGGCGGGTGGGACCGGCGGAGGGAGATTCTCAGGAAAAAGTGGTGGCAGGTCCCCTCAGCATTGATTTGGGCAAATATGAAGTGAAGAAAGAAGAGACGGTCATTGAACTGACCATCCGTGAGTTTGAACTCCTTCGCTTTCTGGCACTGCAGCCAGAGCAGGTCTTTACCCGGGAACAGTTGTTAAAGGAAGTCTGGGGGTACGAATACTACGGAGATATTCGCACAGTGGACGTGACTGTACGCCGACTGCGGGAAAAAGTGGAAGACAACCCCAGCACCCCTCGGTATATTATGACCAAGCGGGGTGTGGGGTACTATTTCAGGAGGACCCAGCATGTTTAAAAGCATCCGCATTAAGATCATCACCATCTATTTTCTGCTGATTTTCATGGCGATGGTCATTGTGGGCCTGTTTATGATTCGTCAGTTTGAAAACTACCATCTGGGGGTGGAACGGAACAACATCGTTTCCATTTCCAGCAGCGTGGCCACCACCCTGCAAAGCATTGACTGGCAAAACCAACCCCAGGAAACCCAGGAGAACCTGAACCTTTATGAACGGGTGGGGATGGAAATCTATGTGATTGAAAGAGGCAGCCGGTTCACCATCGCAGCCAGCACCAACCTGACCTATCTCAATGAAAACGCCACCCACATTCTGGAACCAGACCTGATTTTGGGAGCCCTCAACGGCCATGATATGGAAAAAGACGTGCTGGCAGGCACCCAGGGCATCAGCTCAAAAAACATGGCTTTTCCCCTTTACGATGAAGACAATCGGATCAATGGTGTGGTTTACGTTCGCAAAGACCTGGGAGATATTTATCAAACCCTCGACCAGTCCAAATTCATCATGCTCAGGTCCACGCTGGTGGCCCTGGGCATTACCATCCTGCTGGGCTACTTGATAGCCTCCAGCATTACCGGTCCCATACGAGACGTAACAGTGAAAGCCTCCAAAATGGCCCGGGGTGATTTTGACCAGGTGGTGGAAGTGAAGTCCAGCGATGAAATTGGTCAGTTGGCCAGCATGTTCAACTACCTCACCGCCCGGCTGAAAACACTGCTGCAGGAAGTATCCAGCGAAAAGCAGAAGCTGGATACCATCCTCACTGACATGGCCGATGGTGTTATCGCCACCACCATAGAAGGCACGCTCATTCACATTAATTCCCGGGCGCTGGCCATGCTTTCCCTTACACGGGAAGAAGCAGAAAACAAAACCTTCGATCAGCTGTTCCAGCCCATTAATCAGCCCCTGTCCCTGAAAGTGCTGCAGGAAGAACACCGGGATTTCAGCGGGGTGGAGGTATTGGATATGCCCGACGGCACCAAGTTGCGAGCCAGTTATGCACCTTACCGCAGTGAAGCCGGCGAAGCAGAAGGGATGGTACTGTTGCTGCAGGACATCACGGAGCATGAAAAACTGGAAAAAATGCGCAAGGAGTTTGTGGCCAATGTGTCCCACGAGCTGAAAACACCGCTCACCACCATTAAAAGCTACACCGAAACCATGCTGGAGGGCAGCATAGACGATCCGGCCATGGAACAGCGTTTTCTAAAAGTCATCAATGACGAAGCCGACCGGATGACCCGTCTTGTCAGAGAATTGCTTCAGCTTTCCAACCTTGATTACCAACAAATGAAATGGGAGCCCCAGCCTGTGAATCTGCGGGCCCTCATGGAAAAAGTGCTGCGCAACCTGGACCAGCCCCTTCAGCAAAAACAGCACCGGGTAACCTATGATCCGCCGGATCAGCCGCTAACTACCTTTGGTGATCAGGATGCCATCGAACAGGTGATTTTGAACCTTTTCAGCAATGCCATCAAATACACCCCCAACGGAGGGAACCTACACCTCTACCTGGAAAAAGAACAGGCCGCCATCTCCCTTACCATTCAGGACAATGGCATTGGAATTCCCAGTCAAGATCTCCCCCGGGTTTTTGAACGCTTTTATCGCGTTGATAAAGCCCGTTCCCGGGAAATGGGAGGCACTGGCCTGGGCCTTTCCATTGCCAGGCAGATTGTGGAAGCCCACGGCGGCAGCATTCATCTTTACAGCAGAGAGGGCAAAGGCACCCGGGTGGTAATGCGCCTGCCCCTGTATTCCGGAGAAGAGACTTCTGAAAAAGAAGCGGTCGCTCAACCATCCTAAACACCTTTTAGCCTATCACGAAAGCCTTCACAGAGTCTCTTTACAGGCACCTTCATACCTCTATCCACAGTTTTGTTAAAAGGGGCAGCACCTCTCAGCAAGTGCCATCATGCGTATTTGCGCCTTCATAAGTATCTTCAGCAAGGCGCTTACAAGAATCTTTAAAATGTGAAGATCATCGGGATCATCATCAATTTCCCTGTCATTCATGGCATCATCAGCACAAGGGCGTAACATAGGCCAAAACAGACAAAAGCCCTTTCGTTACAATGTCATGGGGTGTCACGCTATTTTAACGCGGCTGTAATCTGTTTGTAACATCGATCCGCTATAATGAAATTGTTGATACTGAAAAAGATATAAAAAGAGTCATTACTTTCGGTGGATTATTGTGGATTATTTCGATGAGTCGTTCAGCAAAATGATTCTATGATGAGCAGCAGCGATCTATCGGACGGCCAATAGATGGATGCTTGTGGAGATGTGCGAGACTGATGGAGGATGAAACCCATGAAAAAATGGATCATAACTGGTTTGCTGGTACTCTTGATGCTGAGTGTACAGGTGGGCCCGGTATTTGCAAATACAGATGAACAGGAAGCCGCTGCCGCGGGTTTTGAAGTGTTGGTGCCCCAAAAAGACCGGGTGACCAGCCGGGAAGTTGCCATGCTTTCATTCAGTGCTCCCCAGGGAAGCACCGTCACCGTTGAAGTGTTTCACAATGCCAGTCTAACAGATGAAGATAATTTCACTGCCCTTTATGAGCCCATGATTTTTGAAATTGGAGCTCTTGAACGTGGGTGGGTAGAATTGCAGCTGAAAAAGGGCATGAACCGCATTTTCCTCACCACTTACCTGAACGGATTGCCTGAAACACCCGTCAGTGCACTGGAAGTCGAAGCCGATGAAGACCGACTGGTGATCGAACGTCGCATCACCGTGAAAGACCTGGAAGAAGTGCGGGAAGAACTGACCCGTAACGTGAGGGAAACCACCGCCACCGATCTGATTCGGCGGTTGACCAATACCACTGAGATTCCGCAGCCAACGGAGTGAGACTCCCATGATGCATAAAGAAAAATTGAAAAGCCTGCTGCTGACATTTCTTGTCGTCACCAGCGTGGTGCTTACCCAGCGTGTCTGGTTCCACTCGCCTCTGCAGCTTATCACTTCGGAGGCTTCTTATTTGGAAGAAGCTGAAATCCTTGAACAGGAAAGGGCCAGGATTATTCGGCCCGTCAGCATTGTTGCCGGCTTTGGCGGCGGCGTGGAAAACAGCCACTACAGTCTCATCAAACCCCAAGACCTGGACAGGTTCTGGCAGGAACTTCAAGTGATCCTGAAAGATCACTTTATTTCCGAGCCCACCGTCCAGGTTGTTTCGTATGAAGATTATCAGCAGGTAAAGGGCAGCCGCAGTATTGAACTTCACTTTGCAGAAGGGTTTCCGGCAGCCCTGCTTGCCACCTTATATGATCAGCAGGAAAACCAGGTAACGGCTGTTCTCAGCCAGATTTCCCGGGTGCTGATTCCCGGCCGCTATCTGGGAACCCTGTACATGGTGGATGAAGTCGGAACCACCTACGAATTTCGGATTACCCAGCAGCAAATGACTGCAGCCACTGATCCGGGAGAACTGCTGGACAGCATTCCCGTGAACAGCTACGTGAAATACTACCCGCTGTTTTCCTATGCGGGCAATGAGGTGCTATTGCCCCTCACCCACCAGAACAACCTGCCCCGTCTTTTCACCGAAAGCGAAGTGGATGTCAGCAGTGATCAACAGATGAACCTGTGGGCCGGCCGATTTTTCAATGAAAACTTTGACTTTGTGAAAACCATTCAGGAAACTGGAGGCACCCGGATTTACATGTACGGTTACGGGCAGCAGGAGGTACGCATCACCAATCGGGGGCGGCTGGAGTATACGGCTGAAACCGGAAACCAGTCAAGCACCAGCGTGGGCAAAGCGCTGGATACCGCCCTTCTCTTCATGGCCCGCCATGGCGGTCTGAATGCAGATCTGGTACTACAGGAAGTGAAGCTTCTGGAACACAACAACCAAAGAGGCTATCGCTTCACCTTCAGTTACCGCCTGCGCGAACTGCCGGTGGCGCTTTCACGGCAGCAGCAGCCAGTGGAAATTGATGTGTATGGCAACAGTGTGCGCAGCTACCGTACCTTTATTCGCCGCCCCATGAGCCTGCCGGAAGTACTGCCTGAAAGCGGCATTTTATCTCCCCACCGGCTGGTGGAAGAAAACTTCAACCAATTGCTGGCAGAGATGGCCGCCGCCAGGGGATTCTCAGAGCCAGCCACTGGCATTGACACCACCACTCCTCCCGGCGACGAAACAGCACGTGATCCCGAAAATGCAGCAGAACCTGAAAGAGAAGGGCTGCAGCCGGCGTTGGAACAGAAAGACTCCACTGAATCCCTGAATCCAACCGATACAGTGCAACCAAATGCACAGGAACCATCTTACCAACCATCTGCTGAATCATCTTCAGAAGCAATGCCAGCACCATCATCAGACCATGATTCCGGGACATTGCCAGAGACATCCAGCTTCAGCGGCGATGAACTTCTACAGGCCATTGAATCCATTGAACTCATCTACCTGGACAGGGAAGACACCCACCGGCGTCAGCTGATGGTCCCCGTCTGGCGGTTGATCATCGAGAACCGGGTGTATGACTACGATGCGCATGAAGGCGTTCGCATCAATACCTTTACCCTTACGGAAAGGGAGTTGTAATCGTGGACTGGACCAAAGCCAAATCCATACTGATCGCTGCCTTTCTGGTCACCAATCTCTTGCTGGGGGCAGCTTTGTTGACAGATCCCACCCGGCAGCAAGCCGCCGGAGTGAGTGAAGCCTACCTGCAGCAAACACTGGCTTTTCTTGAGGATGAAAACGTGGTGCTGGAAACCCCATTGCCCCGGCAGACCCCCTCCCTGAGTGCCATTACCGTCACCTATCGCTTTTTTGAAAACAGCATGATCACCCGCCTGCTGGGAGACGACTGGGAACAAATTGCCCCCCATACCTACCAGAGTACAAGTGGACAGGTCACCATCACCAATGACAAGCTTTTAGCCTGGCAGCCGGCAGAACCCCTGTCACCCCCCCCTGATCTAAGGGAAGAAACCCTGGAAACTGTCAGCCAGGCGCTGCTGGAGAACTACGACTTCTCCACAGGAGGGCTCACCCTCAGCCAGATTTACCTAGGCATGGTGCCGGAATATGATGCAGAACCGCTGCATAAACTGGTTTATGAACAGACCTATCAGGGACGGTTTGTGGGGGAAAGCTATGTGCATGTCTACATGAACCAGCGGGGCGTTGTGGCAGTGGAAGCCCTTCTGTTGGAAGATCCGGCTGCTTCAGATCAAACCGGCACTCCCCGGGTGATGATCAGCGCCCCTGAAGCATTGCTGCGCAAGCTGGATGAGATAGGCCGAGTACACCGGGGTGAAGGCCCTGTGGTAGTCAGTCGTGTGGAAGCAGGCTATTACTTTGCACTGACCCGGGATCCCTTTACCCAGTGGGAAAGCGTGGCCTCGGGAACAGCAGTGCCTGCCTGGAAAATCGTCTTAAAAAATGGCACCACCTTTTATCAGGAAGCCTTCTAATACCCATGCCACAACGAAAAACTTGACAAAACCACCCAAATAGCATAAAGTCTTCTTGAAAGTTTTTTTCGGCAGACAAGCACACAGGCATTTCATTCTCAGACATCGGTGCTTGTTTTTTTGTCAGGAAAACCGCAACAGACTATGAGTGGATAAGGGTGGTGAATCTCCGGCTTAACTGCCGGGTACCATATGGAAAAACTGATTATTAAAGGCGGCGTTAAACTGAAAGGCCAGGTGGATGTCAGCGGATTCAAGAATTCAGCGGTGGCACTGATTCCGGCAACGGTACTGGCGGGTGCGCCCTGTGTGATCGATAATCTGCCAGGCATCAGCGATATCAAAATACTGACACAAATTCTACGTGATTTGGGAGCCACTGTCACAGAAAATGGCCTGAACCCTGTGAATGGATCCCATTCCCTTCACATCGACACCACCACCATGACCGAATGCTATGCTGATTACGACATGGCTAAAAACCTGCGGGCATCCTATTATTTTCTGGGAGCTGCCCTGGGCCGCTTTAAAAAAGCACGCGTTGCCTATCCCGGCGGGTGCAATATTGGTGTGCGTCCCATCGATCAGCACATCAAAGGCTTTGAAGCCCTGGGAGCCACTGTCTCCATTGAGCACGGCATTATTTCCGTTGAAGCGGAAAAGCTGGTGGGCACCGAAATATACCTTGATATGGTCAGCGTGGGCGCCACCATCAACGTGATGTTGGCAGCAGTGCTGGCAGAAGGCCGCACCGTGATTGAAAACGCAGCCAAAGAACCTCATATTGTTGATGTGGCCAACTTTCTAAACTGCATGGGCGCTGAAATTCGTGGGGCAGGCACCGATGTCATTCGCATCAATGGCGTGGAAAAACTGGGTGGCTGTCACCATACCGTGATTCCCGACCAGATCGAAGCCGGCACCTATATGATCGCCGCTGCCGCCACCGGTGGTGATGTGGTGGTGAACAAAGTCATTCCCAAACATTTGGAGTCGGTCACCGCCAAGCTGAAAGAAATGGGCGTTGAAATCACAGAAGAAGACGAATCTCTGAGCGTGCGGGTGAACGCCACCAAACCCCTGAAAAATGTGAACATAAAAACCCTGGTGTACCCCGGGTTTCCCACTGATTTACAGCAGCCCATGAGCGCTCTTCTTTCGGTGGCCAAGGGCATTGGGATCGTCACTGAAACCATTTTTGAAGGCCGGTTTAAACATGTGGATCAGCTGAAAAAAATGGGCGCCAACATCAAAGTGGAAGGCCGGGTGGCAGTCATTGAAGGCGTGGATAAACTCATGGGAGCCACCGTCACCGCTACCGATCTCCGGGCAGCCGCTTCACTGGTGATTGCCGGGCTCATGGCTGAAGGCATCACCGAAGTGGAAAACATTCACTTTCTCGACAGGGGCTACGACCTGTTTCAGGAAAAAATTCAAAACCTGGGGGCAGATGTGCACCGGGTCACCGTGGAAGACTAACCGCGGGAGGCATCAGCATGAAGACTTTATTCTGTACCCTGGCCAGCGGCAGCAGCGGCAATTGTCACCTTTTCAGCAACAACGGAGAAGCCCTGCTCATTGATGCCGGCCTAAGCGGCAAACAGATTCAGCAGCGTCTGACAGATGTCAGCGTTGACCCCGCCCGGCTGACGGGGATTCTCATCAGCCATGAACATCAGGACCATATCCAGGGTGCCGGGATTTTATCCCGGCGCTTTGACTTACCCATTTATGCCAACGCCGCCACCTGGGAGGCCATGGCACATAAACTGGGAAAAATCAAGCCGGAGCATCAGCGCATTTTCGATTCAGAAAAACCCTTTACCGTGGGCGGTATGGGCATTATCCCCTACCACCTGTCTCATGATGCGGCAGAACCGGTGGGCTTCGTTATGGAAACAGGCAAAGTGAAGGTATGCATCGCCACTGATCTGGGGCAGATTCCCACCACCCTGATGAAAACCGTTGAAAATGCCGATTTGGTGATCATGGAATCCAATCACGATGTGGACATGCTTCAGGTGGGGCATTACCCCTACCCCTTAAAGCGCCGTATTATGTCAGACCTGGGGCATCTGTCCAATGAAGCCGCAGGAATGGCTGTGGTGGACATGGTGCGCAACAATGTGAAATCTGTGTTGCTGGCGCATCTCA
This sequence comes from Anoxynatronum sibiricum, assembly GCF_039414295.1. Lineage (NCBI taxonomy): Bacteria > Bacillati > Bacillota > Clostridia > Eubacteriales > Clostridiaceae > Anoxynatronum > Anoxynatronum sibiricum. Next base: position 81,124 of record NZ_JBCITM010000005.1, read on the forward strand.
GCCGGGAAAACAACTTTCCCGCCTTGGCCCTTTCCACTGTCACCGGCATACTGGCAGAAAACGGCATGGTGCCTGGCAGGGATCTGGAACTGAATTTGTCTGTCCGCGAGCATGTCAGCTGTTTGTACCGATTTGCCACGGGTACATAATGGAAGAGGTGTTGAAAAATGGACAAAGAAAAACGAACAGAACAAGAAATGCAAGAGGAAGAAACGTTTGTTCAGCAAAGAGAAGAAGAAACTTTGCAGACGTTGCAGGAATCCAATCACCAGCAGCCCGAACAATCTGAACAGATTAAGAAGGCGCGAGAACCTGATGAACCTGATGAACCAGATGAAATGGATGAACCTGATGAACCTGTGTCATACCATGATCATCAGGACAATCCCGACCATCAAGAAAATCAGGACAATCAGGAAAAGCCGGAAGTTTTAGAAGGCAGCATACCTTCTCAAAACGACGTATCATTCGATAATCCTGAAAATCCTGTGGCGCACGAGATGCAGGAATCAGATGTAACCATTGAAGAACAGGAAGACACCTTTGAGGTGGACCTGCTGGGAGAACCCCGCAAGCTGGATGATCAGGCTGCACCGATAACAGGGGTTCAAATAGCTGTATCTGGAGGCTTCAATGCCACAACGGCTGTGTCAGAAACAGCTGCAGAAACTTCTTCAATGGCCTCTTCAACAGAATCGCTGACATCCAAAGCGGCACATCTCCCCATCCCCAAAGGTCACCGACTGCTGCCCCGGCGCACCCTCTTCACCATGTTGCTGGCGGCGGTGCTGGCGGGGGCGGTTCTCAGCTTTGCCCTCTTTTATGCCATGCTGCCAACCCTTCTCCAGGCACGGGGAATTGCCACCGGGAGTGGAAATCAGGGCTCGTCAGTGGTAATTCAGCCCCATGAAGACCTGACGGTTTACAGCGCTGTCGCCCAAAAGGCCATGCCCTCTGTGGTGGGGATCACCACAGTGCAGATGCAGCAAGGGTTTTTCTCCGGCCCCCAGCGTTCCGAGGGGTTGGGTACCGGTGTTATCGTTGATGAACGGGGGTACATTCTTACCAACTCCCACGTGATTCGGGACGGCCAGGCAGACGAAGTCATGGTGCTTCTCCACGACGGCAGCCAGCTTCCGGCAGAAGTCCTCTGGTTTGAACAGTCCATGGATCTGGCGGTCATCAAAATAGAGGGCGGCGTCGATCTGATACCGGCCGAGCTGGGCAACAGCGATGACCTCATTGTGGGTGAAATAGTGGTGGCCATTGGCAACCCTCTGGGGCTTAACTTTGAACGCACCCTCACCCAGGGTGTCATCAGCGGGCTGAACCGCAGCATAGCCGTAAGTCAGAACCAAGTCATCGATAATCTTATACAAACCGATGCTTCCATTAATCCTGGCAACAGCGGCGGCCCTCTCCTCAACGCCCGGGGGCAGGTGATAGGCATTAACACTGCCAAAATCCAAACCGGGGAAGGCCTTGGTTTTTCCATTCCCATCAACACGTCCAAACCCATTGTCGACCAGTTTATCGAGCGGGGCGAGTTCCGCCGGGTCTACCTGGGAATCAGAGGCTTCAATGCCGAAAATGTGGAAGATGCCACCGGTGTTCCTCTCAGCGTTGATAAGGGTGTGTATATTGTGGAAGTGGTGCCTGAATCGGCTGCCGAAGCCGCTGATCTGCGCCCGGGAGATGTGGTCATTGCCCTGGGGGATCAACCGGTGGAAACCATGGGTGAGCTGATTCGTGAGCTTTACAAATATCGCCCGGGTGATGAAACCACCGTCACCTATTTGCGCAACACCCGGGAAGAAACCGTCACCATTGTGCTCCAGGATTAAGGCAGTACCCGAAGCAAAACTTTATCAATGCCCATGACAACGCCCCACTGATCAGTCACTTGAAATCACAAGATTTCAGGCCTGCCAGGGGGGCGTTTTATATTGTATGAAAGACAGCATGGGGGGCATCATTGACGGCAGGGCACACTAAAAAAGGAATTCTGGTGATTTGGGGAACAGGCCGTAAAGCCCACCGGTGTGGACGAAAAGAATACGCTGGGAATCAGCAAAGAACCCGGTGTTCTCTTCAATCTCCGTCACCAGTCCCCGAAAAGCTTTCCCCGTGTACACCGGGTCAAGAAAAACGCCTTCATCCCTGGCGATGCGTCGAATAAAAGTCATTTCCTCCGGCGTGTTCAGGGCATAACCCCGGCCGCCGTAACCATCCAGAAAAGAGATTTTCTCTGAAGGCAGCGGTGTTCCCGGAGCTACACGGTCCAGACATTCCGTTGTCAGTTGGGTGACGATGGGCCGAAAAAGCCGGCTGTCTTCGGCGATGGGAACCCCCACCACCCGGTGACGGCTGCCTCCCAGCATATTGCCCAGCACCAGGCCGGCGTGGGTGCCGCCGGAACCAACGGCACAGACAATGGTATCAAAGGGTGCCTCAAGTGTGTCTTCCTGCAGTCGTATTTCTTCATAAGCAGCGGCATAGCCGAAGGTGCCAATGGCATTGGAAGCGCCCATGGGCAGCAGATATGCCGGAGTTCCCTTTTCATCATAGGCCGCCTTCAGGGTGGCCATCACCTGCAGATGGCCATCGTTAAAATCTTCCGGTTCCATGAATGTAAACGTACAGCCCAGCAGCTGATCCAGCAGCAGGTTGCCATGATCTGGCCCCTGGGGGCGTCCCCGCAGTACCAGGTGGCAGTCCAGCCCCAGCTTGCGAGCAGCCACCGCCGTCGCCCGGGCGTGGTTTGACTGAAGGCCGCCGCAGGTGATGAGCACCTTCGCCCCCTGCTCCAAAGCCTCTTGCAGGGCAAACTCCAGCTTGCGCACCTTGTTGCCGCTCAGTTCCATGCCGGTGAAATCATCCCGCTTTAAATACAGCTCTTTGCCCAGGGTGGCAGACAGCCGTTCCAGTTTTTCGATAGGTGTTGGCAGGTGGGCCAGCGTCAGCTTTTTGGGTAATCCCATGGTCACATTCCTCCCCCACTATATAGCTTGCACGGAAAAAACCTGTCACTATTTTTAAAAGTATGGGTAACTATATTCATATTATAGACGCTATTCAGGGGGAAATCAATCAAGGCAACAAAGTCATTGAGAAACATGGCAGAGCGTCTCTTAATCATGAAAAAAGTGATAAAAGAATCACAAAAGCGGGCAGGGCACTGGCCAGATAAGGATAATCAGTGTCAGCTGAAACAATGAAAAGTGTGTCAAGGGAATGAATAAGTGTTGACATTTTGAAGAAAAGGTGATAATTTATGAATATAAATTGAACACAATTAAATTGATCAAAAGCAATTGCGTGGGATAATGACCCTTCCACAAGACCTCCACCCAAAGCCCCAAAGCCCCAAAGCCCCAAAGCCCCAAAGCCCCAAAGCCCCAAAGCCCCAAAGTATCTGTTGCATATTTTATGAAACTGAAAGCCAACAGGCTGACAAAAGAGAGGATGGAATAAAATGGGTTTCTATGAATTTTCAGCAACCAATATTGACGGTGAAACAGTGAACATGGCAGATTATAAGGGAAAAGTGGTGGTGGTGGTGAACACCGCCAGCAAATGTGGGCTGACACCTCAGTTCAAAGAGCTGGAAGCCATGTATCAGGACTACCGGGACAAAGGGTTCGAAATTCTCGGTTTTCCCACCAACCAGTTCGCCAACCAAGACCCGGGCAGCAACGATGAAATTCAACAGTTTTGTCAATTAAACTACGGGGTTACCTTTACCATGTTTGAAAAAATTGATGTGAATGGTGACAATGCCCATCCGATATTCAAATACCTGAAGCAGGAGAAAAAATCCCTGCTGGGAAGTGACATTAAATGGAACTTTGCCAAGTTTCTCATTGATTCCAGTGGCCAGGTGGTCAAGCGCTACGCCCCCACCACCGCGCCGGCAAAAATGAGAAAAGACATTGAAAAGCTGTTGTCTTGAATCAGATAATCATTGTTCCAGAGAGAAAGCCATAAGCAACATTTGAAGACAACCCCTGCCAAAGCCCGGTAACATAAGCTTCGGCAGGGGTTGTTATGGCATTTGGGCAAACACTTGTATCGCCTTAACAAAATGATGACAGGCTTTTAACCTGATCTTAACGCAGCGGCTCCCCGCCGCTGGTACAATAAAAGCGATCAGTCAACCGATCAAAAACTCAACATCATGGGTCGGAGAAAACAGAGTAACCTGTGAGAGGAGTCATGCAGCAGTGACCATGATTTGCAGCAGCAGACCGCAGAAACCCTGGTGGAGATGTTTCCGTCAAGGGCAGAAGGGGAAGGCTGGAGCAGAGCGGTGGTTGTGGTGCAAACGACCATCTCCCTGGTTGCTTTTTTAGTGTCATTAAGCAGGTGGTGCATCGTAAGGGAAGGCGCGTTTGCAAATTCGTGAAAAAACCATTTCAGAAAACAACAGGCGCCGGCAGAACAGCCTGCGGTGAGGGAGGAAAGAAGGTGAAAGAGTACGCCACGTATCTTTTTGATATTGACGGCACACTACTTCGTCAAAATCGGGTGTTGAATGGAGTGGAGCATTTTTTAAAAAGACTGCGACACCGTCAAAAACAGATTATTTTTGTCACCAATACCCCCCTGCAAACAGGGAAAATGCTGGCGACAAAGCTGAATCGTCTGGGGATTCAAGCGGCAGAAAGCGAAATCGTCACACCGGTGGATGCTCTCCACCAGTATCTTCATTTTAAGGCCTGTTCACAACTGTCATCACCACAGCAACAACAGGCCCAATCAAAGGCCCGGTCACAGTCACATCAACAAGATCAACCACAACCAGGGCAACAACAAACCCAATCACAGCCGGTGAGGCTGTTGGGCGTGATTCACTCTGAGGTGGCAAAAGAAATCAGCCGACGAGGCTGGGCCATTGACCACGTGGCAGCGGCGGGCAACCGCCGGGAATACACTCATGTATTACTGGGCATGTACATGGAGCTGGACTGCCGTCAACTGGCAAAAGGGTTACAGCAACTTGACCGGGGGGCGCGCCTGTTGGTGATGAATCCCGATGTGTACTGCCCGGTTGATCAGGGCCGCATTCTTGACAGCGGGGCCCTCAGCAAGCTATACGAAGCCTGTATCTCTCAGGAACCAGTGTTTATGGGAAAACCGCTTCGATGGATGCAGCAGGCCGTCAAAGAAAAACTAACGACACCGCCGGCCCAGTGCCTTTTTGTGGGAGATTCCCCCTATACCGATATGCCCATGGGCCGGGCCCTGGAAATGGACACCCTGTTTTTGAGCAGCGGCATCACCGAGTTCATGGATGACCGGTTACAGGTGGAAGCCACCTACACCTACGCTTCCATGGAACACCTGCCCCTGCCGGAACCGGTGTCGCTTCCAGGGTCAATGAATCGTACAGCAAGCAGGAAGGGAGAACCGGCATGATGACACACCAACAGGAAGTGATTGCCACCATCCACGATCACCAGGGCCTTATCCAGGCACTGGGCTATTCTCAGGTAAAAACCCTGTTTGTCATGAACGGGGATCTCATGAGTTTAGCAGATACCATTGGCACCATTCACAAGGCACGACGTCGGGTCTTTCTCCATGCGGATTTTATTCAGGGGCTGGCCACCGATGCCAAGGGCATGGAGTACGTGGCCCAGCGGCTGAAACCCAACGGCATCATCACCACCCGCAGCCAGGTGGTACAGCTGGCAAAAAAACATGGGCTGATCACAGTGCAGCGGCTGTTTCTCATCGACACCGGGGGCCTTCAGGCGGGCATCAAAAACCTGCGCCACAGCCAGCCCGATGCCGTAGAGGTAATGCCAGGAGTGATTCCCCGGGTGATCCGGGAGCTGCGGCAGTCCCTCACCCTGCCCTTAATCGTCGGCGGCCTTATTCAGCGCCGGGAAGAAGTTCAACAGGCCTTTGATGCCGGTGCCGACGCAGTTTCTCTCAGCGGGTTTCAATGCTGGTATCAGGAATAGCATCATAACCATATAAGATGAGTTGCGAATCAACAACATGCCATGAGTCACGCATCACCAACATGGGAACACCAGAACGAAAGGGGATTCATATGATCAAGAAAATCAAGCACTGGATCGTACTCTTATTGCTGTTAACCCTGCTCACAGGCTGTGGTGCCAGTGCCGGTCAAAGTACCGGAGGTGCCGACAGCCCCGTGGAAATCACCTTCTATTATCCCATCGCTGTGGGAGGCCCCCTCACCAGTGTCATTGAAAAAATGGCAGCAGACTTCATGACAGAGCACCCCGACATTAAAGTCAATCCCGTTTTCACCGGCAGCTACGCCGAAACCATGGTCACTGCCCAAACTGCCATTCAGGGGAAAGAATCGCCTGAACTGGCCGTGCTTCTTTCCACCGAACTCTACACCCTGCTGGACATGGATGCCATCATTCCGTTGGATGACCTGATCCAGCAGCATGGGGGCGATGCCTACCTTAACGATTTTTACCCGGCGTTCATGGAAAACTCTCAAACCGGGGGCAGCACCTGGGGCATTCCCTTCCAAAGAAGCACCATTGTGCTTTACTACAACAAAGAAGCCTTTCGTGAAGCTGGTCTCGATCCAGAGCGTCCACCACAAAACTGGGATGAGCTCATCGAATATGCTGAAAAACTGACCGTGAAAAATGCTGCCGGTGAGGTGGAACGCTGGGGCCTTGAAATTCCAACTTCAGGATTCCCCTACTGGCTCTTTCAGGGATTTGCCCTTCAGAATGGTAAAAACCTGATGAGTGACGATGGAAAACAAGTTTACTTTGACACCCCCGGCAATGTGGAAGCCCTCCAGTTATGGATTGACCTGGCCCACAAATACGAAGTGATGCCCAAAGACATCATTGACTGGGCCACCGTGCCAGGCACCTTTGCAGAAGGCAAAAGCGCCATGATGTATCATACCACCGGCAACCTGACCAACGTGCGCAACAACGCCGACTTCGAATTCGGAGTGGCCTACATGCCGGCCAAACAGCAATTTGGAAGCCCCACCGGCGGCGGTAACTTTTACATCTTCAAAGACGTATCGCCCGAAAAGCAGGCAGCCGCTTGGCAGTTCATCGAATGGGTCACCCAGCCGGAACGGGCAGCCCAGTGGAGCATCGACACCGGTTACGTAGCCACCCGGGCTTCCTCCTATGAAACAGAGCTGATGAAAACCTATGTGGCCGATTTCCCCCAGGCTGCCGTGGCAAGAGACCAGCTGGAATACGCCGCAGCAGAGTTGTCCACTCACAGCAATGGAGAAGTATACAAAGCCATCAATGACAACCTGCAGGCTGCCATTGTGGGGCAGTTATCACCGGCAGAAGCGTTGAAGCGGGCGCAGCAGGAAGCCGAAGCCATTCTGGCCCCCTTTCAGTAACAAGCCCGCAAGCAAGCGCGTAAACAACCTTGAAAGCAGAGTTGTGAATTGATCCACAGGCAAGGCTGCAAACTGTCCGCAAACAGGCCTGCAAACAGGCCTGCTGATTCCCTGGATATTCACCCGCTGATAAAGTCATCCAAGGGTGAGCTGAATCACACGAAGGGCAGCAAAATCCCTCAGTCGAAGTGCCGGCTTCATGCAGCCGGTATTTCGGCTGAGAACTTATTATCAAAAAAAGGAGGCACAAGATGCGCAAATTGCTACGACACCAAAGCTTTCAGGTGAACCTGCATGCCTGGTTGCTGCTGTTGCCTTCCCTCATCTTCCTCTCCCTCTTTACCTTCTATCCCATTATCAGCACGGTGTGGCTCAGTTTCTTTCGCCTTGACCTGAGTACACCGTCAGCTGTTTTCAACGGAATAGGAAACTACCAGAGGTTGCTGGAAGACGCCATTTTTATCAAAACCCTGAAAAATAATCTGTGGTTTGCCGCGGGCACCATCCCCGCCAGTATGGGCCTGGGAATGGTGATGGCCCTGGCGCTGAATAAGGCCATGGTGGGCCGCAGCTGGCTGCGCACCTTTGTGTTTTACCCCACGGTGATTCCTATGATCGCCATCGCCAACATCTGGATGTTTCTCTACACCCCTGAGTATGGCCTACTAAATCAGGTGCTGGGGCTGGCAGGCGTGGGTCGCATCAACTGGCTGGGCAGCCCGGGTACTGTCATGTGGGCCATGATTGCCATGACAGTGTGGAAAGAATCCGGTTTTTATATGATCTTTTACCTGGCAGGGCTTCAGAACATTCCCCGAGAACTGTACGAAGCAGCAGAAATGGACGGTGCACCGGGAATCTCAGTCTTTCGCCACATCACCTTCCCCCTCCTCATGCCCACCCACCTTTTCGTTTTCATCATTGCCCTCACCAATGCCTTCAAGCTGGTGGACCACCTGGTGATCATGACCCAGGGAGGCCCCAACAATGCCAGCAACCTGCTACTCTACTACATTTATGAAACTGCCTTCAATTACTGGAACCAGGGGTACGCATCGGCCCTGACAGTGGTGATGCTCACCATTATGCTCGCCATAGCGGCTATTCAGTTTTTCACCACAGACCGAAAAATCCACTACAGTTAGGAGGCATGAAGACATGCGAAAAATCAGCCATTTGATCATGACACTGGTGGCCTTTCTGTGGGCAGTGCCCCTTCTGTGGATGGTAGCCACCGCCTTTCGCCCTAAACACCTGGCCACCCGCATCAGCGTCGAAGGTCCCCTCACCCTGCAAAATTTCGCGGAAGCCTGGCAACTCGCCCCTTTTCCCATTTATTACCGCAATACCCTCATCATCGTGCTGGGCATTCTGGCCGTACAGCTGGTCACCGCCACCCTGGCAGCCTACGCCTTTGCCCGCCTGGAGTTCAAAGGCAAAAACCTGCTGTTCATTCTGGTGCTGGTGCAGCTGATGATTCCCACCGACATCCTCATATTCCCCAACTACCGTATTTTGCGGGAAATGTCACTGTTGAATTCCCGGCTGGGGATCATGATTCCCTATTTTGCCACCGCCTTTGGCATCTTTCTCATGCGCCAGACCTTTAAGAGTGTTCCCTATGAACTGGAAGAAGCCGCCCGGCTGGACGGATGCAACTTGCTGCAGCGTATCTGGCACATGTATGTGCCCCTGGCAAAACCCACGTACATCGCCTTTGGGCTGGTGTCGGTAAGCCACCACTGGAGCAATTTCCTCTGGCCCCTCATCGTGACCAAAGAAGTGGCTGTCAGACCCCTCACCGTGGGGCTGTCCATTTTTGCCAAATCCTTTGAAACCGGTGCCCAGTGGGCCCAGGTGTCGGCAGCCACCCTGTTGGTGATCTTTCCCCTGCTGCTGGCTTTCTTCTTTTTTCAGCGGCAGTTCATCAGCAGCTTTATGCAATCGGGGATAAAATAGCGAACAGCCGCACCACCGGAGAAAGAGCCGTCACAAGGGGAACCGCACAATGAGAGCCGCCACAAGGGGTCATTTATGGGGCAATAGCGCTTCATCCACCGTGTTTTGAAAGTTTTCCACAAAAGCAGCCATGATATCAACAGAAAAAAGCAATTTACCCACAGGAACAACTCATTTACCCACAGAAATAGATGATTTACCCACAAGGAAGGCATTATTTATCCACAAACAAGACATCATTTGCTTTAAAAGATAAGAAAGATACCCACACATAAACACGAATAACCCACAGAGAAGAGCAAATTATCCACAGAGACTAACGATTTACACACAGGAAAAATCAGGTTATCAACAGAAAACAGTCACATATCAACAGGTTATTGCTGGTATACGGGTTTTGCTAATACTTCAGGAATGCAGAGATAAAAAACAGTACAGGCATAAAGACGCTTTCTTGAGAGGGGATTTCCAAGACCAAGAAGTTAATAAGATCCCTAAGATAAAGATGCTGAAGGAATGATCAAGACCAAGGCTTGCAGGAGCAAAAATGAATTAATTAAGAATGAATCGATCAAGAATGACAAGATCAGGGAGTAAAGGAGGCCCGTAATGGCAACCATTGAGTTAAAGCAGGTAAACAAAAGCTACGACAACCAGGTATCAGCAGTGGAAGACTTTTCCCTTACCATCGGTGAGAAAGAGTTTCTGGTGCTGGTGGGCCCCTCGGGCTGCGGAAAATCCACCACCCTGCGCATGATTGCCGGGTTGGAAACCATCACCCAGGGTGACCTGTATATCGACGGCGAAGAGGTGACCCACCGGCCTGCCAAAGAGCGGGATATCGCCATGGTGTTTCAGAACTACGCCCTGTATCCCCATATGAGCGCCTATGAAAACATGGTTTTTGGACTAAAAATGAAAAAAGTGCCCCGGGAGGAGATCCAGCGGCGGGTGAAAGAGGCGGCGGCGATCTTAGACCTGGATGACCTGCTGCAACGAAAGCCCAAAGAACTCTCCGGCGGCCAGCGGCAACGGGTGGCCCTGGGCCGGGCCATTGTGCGGGAGCCCAAGGCGTTTCTCATGGACGAACCCCTCTCCAACCTGGATGCCAAGCTGCGGGTGCAGATGCGCACCGAACTGAGCAAGCTGCACCAGCGATTGCAGACCATTTTTGTGTATGTGACCCACGACCAGGTGGAAGCCATGACCATGGCCGACCGCATCGTCATCATGAAAGACGGGCGCATTCAGCAGATCGGCACACCTGCCGAAGTTTACGAAACCCCGGCTAATGTGTTTGTGGGCGGGTTCATTGGATCACCCCCCATGAATTTCATGAAAGGCCAGGTGGAGCGGGAAGGGGATGCGCTGCAGGTGATCTGTGCCGGTGAAATCGGTGAAAAGCTGGCAGTGACAGGAAACGCAGCTATCCGACTGGCAGAAAGCGGGATGCAGCAGGTGATGGTGGGCATTCGGCCCGAAAACATGCGCTTGACAGACGCCATCGCTGACGCGACCCCTGAGGCACTTCAGCCAGCAGGCGTTTCCCATAGCAGCGACCAGCGGCTTCCCTTCCAGGTGGAAGTGGTGGAGTATTTGGGAGCAAACATGCTGGTTCACGGGACGGTGGGCGACCATCGGTTGGTGGTCAGTCTGAACCATCGCCAGACGGTGAAAGCGGGAGAATGCCGGCACCTGTTGGTGGATATGAACCAGGCCCATTACTTTCATCCCGAAACAGGGCTTCGGCTGTAGGGTCCCAGATATATTAAAAACTATCTAAGGGACGAAAGTTGAAAATAGACTTGACAGATCACAACACCTCCTGTAAGATAATGCCTGTGAGCACCACCCCCATAGGGGGAGGGGTATCCGCAGAAATCATTGTCTCAACAGGAGGTTTTTCCATGGTACAGCATCAGGTTTTGAAAGACAAGGCATCATCCAATCAATCAACCACTCAATCAACCACTCAGGCAACAAACAAGACAAACAAAACAACCTACCAGAAAACCAACCGGGCCTTCACTCATCTGCGTAAATACGCCTGGATTTTCACCGTACTGGTGGCCATCGGCGGCCTGTGGGAACCAAAGCTGGGGCTGCTGGTCATCGGCATCATGGCTGGTCTCTCTGTCACTGCTTTTTTCAACGGCCGCTACTGGTGTGGCAATGTGTGCCCCCATGGCAGCCTTTTTGACGTGGTGCTTATGCCCCTGAGCCAGAACAAAAAACTCCCCGGCTGGATCAGTTCCAAAGCATTTATATTGGGATTTTTTGCTTTTTTCATGTTCAATTTTGGCCGCCGGGTTCTCGCGGCCGGGCAGGCCTGGGGCAGCTATGATTTTCTTGACCGGCTGGGCTTTGTTTTCGTGGCCACCTACCTGGTGGTGATGGTGGTGGGCAGCAGTGTGGCCCTGGCAGTGAATCCCCGGGTGTGGTGCCAGTTTTGTCCCATGGGTACCATGCAAAAGGGTGTCTATCACTTGGGAAAAATCACCGGCATTGCCGAAAAAACAGACACTAAAGTCACCATTTGCAGCATTGACAAATGTGTATCCTGTGCTAAATGTGAAAAAGTGTGTCCGTTTCAACTGTCTCCCTATGAAAACTTTGACGAAAACGGCCAGTTCAGCGATGCCAACTGCATCAAGTGTCAGACCTGCGTGGCTAACTGCCCGCTGAAGGTGCTTTCCATGGAGAAGACTTCGGCCGTTGCAAACAAAGCAGAAAAAACTGCCGGGGCAGAAACTGACCAGAAATCGGCATAGTGCTTGTTGATGAGAGCAAGAAAGAATTTGGGGTATGATACACGATAGGCGATAGAGGCATTCAATTGAGTCAATCGATGCAATCGAGGATCGCGAAGATGCGGCAGGTGGGATCACAGGTCGCTAATGACGAGTCAGGCGGCAGGGAAACATGGCGAACAGCAAGCGGCAGAGAATTGGAGAACAGAAACACGAAGAGGGGGAATAGCAATGTCATTCACGTATACCTATACCGTTAAAACTGCGCTACCCGTGGCAGAGGCGGTGGAAACGGTTAAAAAGAGCCTGCAGCAAAATGGTTTTGGAACCCTGTGGCAATTGAATGTGCCGGAAAAGCTTCAGGAAAAAGGCGTTGACTATCAGCGGGAAGCAGTGATACTGGAAGTCTGCAATCCTGAACACGCCCGCAACGCTCTGGAGGCCAATCTACAGGTGATCTACTTTCTGCCCTGCAAGGTAGTGGTTTTTGACGACGGAGAAGAAACGTCCGTTGGTATGGTGCTCCCCACGGTGATGATGGAAAACCTTCAAGACCCGGCGCTCACCGCCTTTGCCCGGGAAGTGGAAGAAACCCTTCAAAAGGCACTTGATGAGGCTATTTGATGGCACCTGTCTGTTCCAGCAGACGCACAATGGCTGCAGCAGGGTCAGAGAAATCGTTCTTGATGGCCTGAAACACCAGCAAGGCCTCCGGGTACTCACCGCTGAGACGCAGGCACTGCCTGTGGCAACCATCAATCAATACCACCAGTGAAGAAGCCTTCGTTTCGGGGGTTTCTTTTTTTTCAGTCATAAGAGGGCCCAGCTGTTCCCTGAGAGCCATATACAGCTGATTTCTGTCATATAGAGGATTACAACCGCCACAAAAATAATAAGATACCTGCATGAAAATACCTCCCAGGTTAAGCTGCCGTCGGCAGCGTTGAATGTTGATGCAACCAGACCACAAACATAAAAGCCGGCAGAAGTGGCATGGTGATACACCCCGGTAAAGGGGGTGACAGACTGTAGAAAGAATAAGATGAAGACAAGGGATCTGGTAAAGGACAGCCTTGGAAATCTTGTCAATGTTTTTTCGAAAAGGAAAGAAAACCGCCAGTGACTGCTGTTTGAGCGCAGTGAGTTCAGGCGCTGTTTTCGAGACTTTCGACTAAAAACACACAAGATTGGAATCAGCTGGCCTGGCCAAAGCCCTTTGTCTTCAATCTCACACCCTGGTAAAGGGGGTGTAACATCTATTTTACCGCATCAAAGGATCATGTCAATCCGCCAACTCATTTCCTTGCATCACTAACATATTTCAAGTCAAAACGTTTTTCAAGCCTTTAACGTTTTTCAAGTCACTTGCCCTGCTTCGCGTTAGTGGAGTTTGTTGGGTTTGTCGAGTGTTTCGATTGCCTTGACACTTGCAGCTCAGTCGTTTCATATCATTAGTTCGATTAAACGAACGGTATGAGTGAGAATAATCATGAAAGGGTATTATGCATTATACTGACCAAAGCATCATGACAAAAAGAGACGAAATGATGTTTGGATGTTGAATGTGTAGCGCATTCAGAGGATTCAGTGTGTGGCTGACGGAAGACCGACAATCATATTGGGGAGGAGTGACTGGAAAATGTCATTACGGAAAAAATTTTTGAGTGGCATTGGAATCAGCGTCATTGCAGTGATGCTGCTGTTGACACTGCTGGTGAGCCGTTCGGTGGCCGGACTTATTGAGGCGAAAGAAAGGGAGCACCACCATCTGTTAACAGAGGCGGTGGACGCCCAAATGCAGGCCCAGCTGGATAGTGCCAGAATGTCGGTGATATCCATTGCCAACAATGCTCAGGTGCAGGAACTGTTTGCGCAACGAGACAGAGAGGCGTTGCTTGAGCAACTGATGCCGGTTTATGAAACACTGCAGAACGAAGTGGCACAAATACAGTTTCATCTGCCTGATTCAACCGCTTTTCTAAGACTTCACATGCCGGAAAACTTCGGCGACAGCCTGCGTGATTTCAGGTTCACCGTCAATGAAGCCAATGAAAAAAAGACCATTGTGCAGGGGCTGGAAGAAGGCAGAGGTGGCTACGGCTTTCGCGTGGTGGTGCCCATGAACCATCAGGGACAACATACGGGATCGGTTGAATATGGCAGCAATTTTGGCAATCAATTCCTTGAAAATTTGAAAGTGCAATTTGGCGGTGACTATTTCATCTACACACTCACCGATGAGTCGGTTTCATGGCAGGAAGGTCAGGAAGACAATTCTTTTTTGGCAGGAACAATGGAAACCGACAGCTGGCAGGAGTCTCTTGATATGATGACACACGTGATGAACGGCGAATGGGTCAGCCAGGTTTCCGAAGATGAGAACCAGTCTGTGCTGCTAATTCCCTATATGGATTATCAGGGGAATGTGGGTGGCTATATCAAGGCAATTCTGGACAGAAGCGCCATTGTGGCCCAGAGCAACGGGATGACACGCATGCTCTATTTGCTGACAGCCGGTGTGACAGTACTGCTGTCCCTCATCATGTTTCTCTTTCTCAACAGCGCCATTCTTAAGCCCGTTAACCGGATGAAAATTTCCATTGCCGCTGTGGAGCAAGGAGATTTTACCATCGAATGTGATGCGACCACAAAAGATGAGATTGGACAGCTGGCATGCTCCTTTAACCAGATGGTGGGCACCGTTAGAGAAATGATAGGAGATATATCTGGAGCAGCCCTGAAGGTCAGCGATGCTTCTGCTGCCCTGCAGCACACAGCTCTGGAAAATACCCGTACCACAGAAGAAGTGGCGAAAGCGGTGGAAGGAATTGCCCAGGGTGCCGTGGATCAGGCAGAAAGAACAGAAGAAGGGGCACAGAAATCACTGGCAATGGGAAGCATTATCGAAAAAAATCAACAACTGACAGCAACCATGAATCAAACCAACCAACAGGCCACCAGGGTGGTGGCTGAAAGCCTGAAAAACATGGAACAACTGACGCACATCTATGAAACAACCGTACAGGCCATGGAAGCTGTGCGCCAGGGAATTCAAAATACAGATAGCAGTTCCAGGCGCATCAGCGATGCCAGCGGCATGATCGCCGCCATTGCAGACCAGACAAACCTGTTGGCACTTAATGCTGCCATTGAAGCCGCCCGGGCCGGAGAAGCCGGCAGAGGCTTTGCGGTGGTGGCAGATGAAATTCGAAAGCTGGCCGAAGAATCCAACGCCTCCACCAAAACCATTGACCAGGTGGTGGAAGAACTGCAGCAACACTCAAAAGAAGCTGTTCAAACCATTGAAAAAAGCTTCGAAGTGCTGCATCAGCTTCAGTCAGAAATTGACCGCAACCAAAAGGCTTTTCATCAGATTGCCCAATCTTCCCAGGATTCCCATGACCAGATGAAGGCACTGAATGCATCGACTGAACAATTGGAAAAAATGAAGCAGGAAATTCTGGATACGATTCAGAGTCTGGCAGCCATTGCAGAAGAAAATTCCGCCTCAACAGAAGAAGTATCGGCTTCGGTGGAAGAACAGTCGGCTTCCATGATGGAAATTGCCCAGGCAAGTGACTCGCTGGCAGAGTTGTCGCAGCACTTGCAGGAAAAAATGAGGCAGTTCAGAGCGTAAAAGACATCAGCGGCTGCTTTTCACCGCATTTCCAAGGCTGCCCTTCACCAACTCCCTTACCTTCATCGTGAGTTGATTACAGTCTTAACCGCCTGCAAAGGCGGTTATTTTTCTGTGAAAAAAACCGCGCCGTCAGGCACAGGGCCAATGGCGCGGAAAAAGAAAAATACGATTAGAATCGGGCCTTGTAAATGTCCCTGATTTCATCCCGGCTCAGTTCCACATAGTTGTTGGCCAGCAGCCGCTGCTGGGCAGCGATGACACTGTCGGCAAAGGCTTCAACTTCCTGTTCCTGCATGCCGTATTCCCGCAGTTGTTTCAGCGGAATCAGCTGGCTGAGCAGTTGATCAAGGACATCATATACTCCTTCATCAGCGGGAACTCCCAGCACCCGGCCCAGCAACTCATTAAGCCGCTGGATGGATCCATGGGGATTTTTTTGCTGATACGCTTTAAACACTTCCACAAAAAGCTGATAGTTGGCTTCGCCGTGGGGCACATGATAGACGCCCCCCAGGGGGTAAGACATGGCGTGAACGGCGCCTACACCCGTGTTGCCAAAAGCAATGCCTGCATAGTTGCTGGCCACCAGAAAATCCTCTGCCAGTTCATGGCGGTGGTCCGGTCCTTTTTCAGCGATGGCTTTATAGCCCCGCAGAATCAGCTTGATGGCCCGGGTGCTGAACAGTTCGGTGTAAGGGTTGGACCGGGGAGCCACAAAAGATTCAATGGCATGAATCAGGGCATCCACCGAGCTGGTGCAGAACACGGGGAAGGGCAGGGTGCGAATCATTTCAGGAATCAGCACCGCGTCTTCCGGGTACAGCTCATCCACCGCCAAGCCCATTTTAGTGCGTTTCGACTTGATTTCGGCAATGCTGATGTTGGTCACTTCACTGCCGGTGCCGCAGGTGGTGGGCAGAATCACCAGCTTCTTATCCTTCACAATGGGTACGGTTTTTTCGAAAAAGTCTTTGCAGTCGCTCACATACCGCAGGGCCAGCAGTTTGGAAATATCAATGATGGTACCGCCGCCCACGGCAATAATGCGCTTATACTCTTTTTCCTTCACCTTTGCCATGATGGCATTGATCATTTCATCGGAGGGTTCTCCGGTGCCGAATTTTTCCTGAAAGATAAAATCTGACTTCAAATCTGCATCTTTCATAAAAGGTTCGTAAATAAACTCATTGGTAAAGATACAATCCAGCTCGCCGATTTCGAACGTTGCTGCAAATTCCTTGAAACTGTTGAACCGGTGAAGTGCCGGTTGCACTTTGAGAATGGCCACGGTTAATCCTCCTTCATGATCTTTAAGGTTGAATGGTTACGCCCATATACTTTCATCACTGGGAGCAGCTGCTCCCGGGATGGTGAGGCCAATGCGGGAAACGTTGATCAGGTGTTTGTAATCCAGATTTTCTGAAATGATGTTATTGCCCCAGGTGCCGCAGCCCAGCGTGGTGGTGGGAGCGAATCCATTGGTGAAAGACCCGCCGGCAGTGGTGGAAGAGGGGGCGTTGACCACCAGTCGGCTCACCGTCAGGTTCACCCCGGCATATTCAATATGGGCCTGGTTATTGGAATGAATGGCGGCAGTATGACCCTTGCCTTCCAGCTCCAGGTTGGCCTGGGCCATGGAAACGGCTTCTTCAAAAGTGTCGTAGGCGAAAACTGCCATCACCGGACACATTTTTTCTTTGCAGAGCAAGTCGTTCTGATTCACCCCTTTGGCCTTCAGCAGAATCACCGAAGTGCCTTCGGGGATGGTAACACCTGCCATTTCAGCCACTCGTGCAGGTGACTGGCCCACCACATCTTTGTGCATGTGGCCATCCTGGAAAATCGTCTGACGAAATTTCTCCACAGTGGCTTCGTCATCAATATAGTAAGCGCCATTGGCCACTGCTGCCTGTATGACAGCATCGTACTGATCACGGGGGGCGATGATGCTCTGTTCGCCGGAGCAGATGATGCCGTTGTCGAATTTGCGGCCGGCCAGCAGTTTGGCGGTGGCATCGGCAAAATCCGCATCCCGGTCAATGATCACCTGAACGTTACCGGCGCCAACACCATAGGCAGGTTTACCGCTGCTGTAGGCTGCCTGTACCACTCCCATACCGCCGGTGGCCACCACCACATCCACCAGCTTCATCAGCTCGTTGGTTTTATCAATGGAAGACTCCCTGATGATCTGAATGGCACCTTCCGGATAGGGAATCCCCGCTTTTTCAATGGCTTCCAAAATCAGATCAATGGTGTGGGCGCTGCACTTCTGTGAACGGGGATGAGGTGCAATGATGATGCTGTTGCCGCCCTTCAGTGCAAACATGGCATTACACATGGGAGTGACAATGGGATTGGTGGTGGGGGTCACTGCCCCGACAACACCCACCGGCTTCGCCACCATCATCAGCCCTTTGGCTTCGTTTCGGTCGATGATTCCCACCGACTTCTTGTCTTTCAGCGAATGCCAGATGGTTTTGGACTTGCCCCGGTTTTTGGCCACCTTGTCTTCATAAACACCCATTCGGGTTTCATCCACCGCCATGCGGGCCAATAATTCTGCATGATCATACACTGATTTTGCTATTAATTTAACAATATCATCTAATTGTTCTTGTGTAAAGCGGGATAATTCTTTTTGTGCAATTTTTGATTTTTCCACCATTTCCATAACGCTTAAGCTTGTTTTCATAACGTTTTCCTCCATTTTTTGGAAATGAACTAAAATGCCGGACTGTCAAATGAGACTTTCATTTATCTCAAAATGAATCGATTGCCTCCAGTGCCAACAGAGGTGCGAATATCGTTCTGATAGTAGAAATCAAAACGAATTAAGGGATGATTCATTTTGTTATACAAAGTATACGCAATTTTAAAGCCGAATGCAAGCAAAATTATCAAGAATCTTAAATTCGAGATTAAATGACAAATAATTAACGATATCGCATGAATCATGGGAAGATAGATGAATAAGGACAATTTGTTGGGCGCGGCGAACAACACGATCCATCGACAAGATTGCAAATTAGCAATTTGAGAGAGGAAGACGGTTGCATAATAGCGACTAACGTGCAATAATGCAAGGTGAAGCACTATAAAAAAAGAAACACTCAGGCAGAAACACAACAAGGTAATTGGAACAATAGTGGTATTTGGAAAACAGGTGGTAATTGAAGAAGTAACAGCAAATGAAACAGAGAAGGTTTGTTGAAAGGGGCGTTGGCATGACAACAGAAAATCTGCTGGTGGAAATCACCGATCAGGTGGCGGTGGTGAAAATGAACCGGCCGAAGGTGCTGAATGCACTGAATTCAGAAGTGCTCAAAGAAATCGAAGCCACCATGACACAGCTGGAAAACTCGCCGGAGGTACGGGTGATTGTGCTGACGGGAGAAGGAAAGGCTTTTGTGGCCGGTGCGGATATTGGGGAAATGAAAGACCTGTCACCTCAGGAGGCCAGAGACTTCTCCAATTTGGGGCATCGGGTGTTCATTCAAATCCATACACTTGAAGTGCCTGTGATTGCTGCTCTCAATGGGTTTACACTGGGGGGCGGTCTTGAGCTGGCACTTGCCTGTGACTTTCGATATGCTTCCGAAGAAGCAAAGCTGGGTTTTCCTGAAGCCTCCCTGGGAATCATCACCGGTTTTGGCGGCACCCAGTTCGCTGCCAGGGCATTTGGTTTGTCCCGGACAAAAGAACTGATCTATACAGGGGAAATGATCACCGCTCATCAGGCGCTGAACTGCGGTCTGGTGAACCGGGTATTTCCCCACGATGAACTGATGGCTGAAACCATGGCAGTGGCACGGCGTATCATTAAAAACAGCCCCGAAGCCATTTCCCTCGCCAAGGAAGCCATTGTGAAGGGCTATGACCTGGGGCTCCGGGAAGCTTTGGAGCTGGAAAGCGACTATTTCAGCGCCTGTTTTGCCCTGGGGGCTCACCGTGACCGCATGAAAGCCTTTTTGGAAAATCGAAAGGAGCGAAAAAAATGAAAACCATCGGAGTCATTGGCGCAGGAACCATGGGCAGCGGCATTGCCCAGCTTTTTGCCCAGCAGGGAATGTACGTAGTGATGCAGGATATTAATGAAGCGTTGTTGGAGCGGGGGCGGCAGGGCATTGAAAAAAGCCTTCAAAAACTGGCATCCAAGGGAAAACTGCCAGAAGAGGAAGCGCAGGCCGCCATGGGTCGTCTCACCTGCACCCTGAAAACAGAAGATCTGGCTGCCTGCGATCTGGTGATTGAAGCCGCCACTGAGCAAATGGATATTAAAAAGAAGATTCTTCAGGGAGTGGACGCTGTTTGTGGAGAAAGCACCATTTTGGCCACCAATACCTCATCCCTCAGCATCACAGAACTGGCAGCAGCCACCAAGCGGCCAGACCGGTTCATGGGCATTCATTTTTTCAATCCTGTGGGTGTCATGAAGCTGGTGGAGCTGATTGAAGGCATTGCCACATCAAAGGAAACGTTTGAAGCTGCCGAAGCCATTGTGAAAGCAGTGGGAAAAACCCCAGTGGCCGTTCAGGAAGCACCGGGCTTTGTAGTGAACCGAATTCTGATTCCCATGATTAATGAGGCGGTGGGCATACTGGCGGAGGGCGTTGCTTCAAAAGAAGCCATCGACGAAGCCATGAAACTGGGAGCCAACCACCCCATCGGCCCCCTGGCCCTGGCAGATCTCATCGGCAACGATGTGTGCCTGGCCATCATGGAAGTGCTCTATGAAGAGTTTGCCGACAGTAAATACCGGCCCCATCCCCTGCTGCGCAAAATGGTGCGGGGCAACCGGCTGGGCAGAAAAACCAGCGAAGGCTTCTATCAATATTAAACACGGCAATAGTAATCACTTGGCAATGTGAAGCACCCGGCAAGAGTGATCGACCGGTAATGACCGCCGGATTATTCCATGACAGGAATGAGCCTGCGGTCTTCTTCACGACGGGTTCCATCCATGAGCTTGCGATTTGCAGGATAGAATGATAGGAGAAAAGCCATGAAGGATCAACGAGATCAACACAATCAACAGCACCAACCTGACCAAAAGAGCCAGCCGCATCGTCAGCACAGCCAGCGGCAACAGCAGCCAGCCAGCGCCAACAGCGAACATCAGAACCTGGTGGCTGAACTGACAAAACACCGGGAGTTGAACCAGCAGATGCAGGCGGTGATGGACTCCTCCTACGACGGCATCTATCTCACCGACGGGCAGGCAAAAACCCTTTATGTGAACCGGGCCTATGAGCGTATTGCCGGCATTCAGGCAACCGCAGTGATGGGGCGCAACATGAGTGACCTGGTGGCAGCGGGGGTGGTGGATCAATCCAGCTCACTGGAGGCCATTCGCCTCAAGCAACAGGTCACCATCCGCCAGGTGCTGCATAACGGCAAAGAAGTGCTGGTCACCAGCACCCCTGTATTTGAAAAAGAAGAAGCCGGGGTAATCCAGTACGTGGTCACCAATGTGAGGGATGTCTCTGAGCTGGTGCGGCTCCAGCAGGAGCTGCAGCACACCCGGGCCCTCAGCGAACGGTACCGCTCTGAACTGGAGCACATGAAGACCCGCATCCTCAATATTCCAGAGTTTGTCATCCGCGACCGGCAGATGTTGCGGGTGCTGGAAACCGTTCTGAAGGTGGCTGAAACCGACACCACCGTGCTGATTCAGGGAGAAACGGGCAGCGGCAAGGGCCGTGTGACCCGGCTGATCCACTCTCGAAGCAAGCGGGCAGCCAAAAGTTTCATAGAAGTGAACTGCGGTGCCATCCCTGGCAGCCTCATGGAATCGGAGCTTTTCGGTTATGAAAAAGGCGCCTTTACAGGAGCCCTCACCAAGGGGAAAATGGGCCTTTTCGAACTGGCCGACGGTGGCACTCTGGTGCTGGATGAAATCTCTGAAATGCCCCTGGACCTTCAGGTAAAACTGCTGAAAGCGTTGGAAGACGGCACCGTCTTTCGGGTGGGCGGCCAGAAGCCAGTGCCGGTGAATGTGCGCATCATCACCGCCACCAATCAGGATCTGGGAGAAATGGTGAAACAGGGACGCTTTCGGGAAGACCTCTATTACCGCCTTCATGTGGTGCCCTTATACCTGCCTCCCCTCAGAGAACGGAAAGAAGACATTGTCCCCCTGTGCCACCAGTTTTTGGAGGAGTTCAACCGCCGCTACCAGTACCAGCGCCACTTCACCCCAGAAGCACTGGAATATCTGATGCGGTATCCCTGGCCTGGCAATGTGCGGGAACTGCGGAACCTGGTGGAACGGATGGTGGTGATGGTGGAAGAAGACCGCATTCGACCATCGGACCTCCCGGAACACCTGCTCATCCTCACCGGGACCACCCAGGGAGAAGACGCTTTGCCTGATGAACCTCTCTATCATCAGCTGCCGCTGAAAGAAGCCACCAAACTGTTTCAGCAGCGGTATATCCGCCGGATGATCAGTCAGGAAGGCTCCATGAAGAGAGCAGCTCAACAGTTGGAAATCAATCCTTCCACCCTTTACCGAAAACTTCATGATACCGGCGAGGAAAGCTCATAAAGGCATGGCGGCTTCAAACAGCCATAGCAATGATCATAGCCACAGCCATTACGATGTTGAAATAGTGCGAAAATGCAATGTTATTAAATGAAATTGCAAAAATAAGAAAAGCATAATGCAAAAATGCAATACAGCATACAGATAACAGAGGTTCATCTAAATCGGAGGCATCGTCCGCTGATCCGAAAAGCAACAAAACGGCGCAGGGAAACTGTCAGCAGTTTCCTGATCAGCCCAGAACCATTCAAAATGAAGGAACAAGGGATGACTGGGCATAAAAATGTTAAAAATTTATCAAAATATCTCAAAAACCCATGGAGTTGGCACGCTTCCTGCTTATATATAAAGGCAGCAGATCAACCAAAAATGCAACAACAACTCAGATCTATTTTTCAACTTCCCACTTCGATGGCCATTATCCCATCGAATGATTCTGAAAGGAGCGTTATCCATGGCATTGAAAACAGCAAAGCAATATGAAGAAAGCCTGCGAAAACTGAACTTGGAGGTTTATCTGTTTGGCAAGCGGGTGGAGAACCCGGTGGATGATCCCATCATTCGCCCTTCCATGAACTCTGTCATGATGACCTACAAGCTGGCAGAAGATCCCCAGTATGCAGCCCTCATGACAACCACCTCCAGCCTGACTGGTGAAAAAATTAACCGGTTCACCCACTTGCACCAAAGTGCAGAAGACCTGATCAACAAGGTGAAAATGCAACGCCTCCTCGGCCAGCAAACGGCTGCCTGTTTCCAGCGCTGTGTGGGGATGGATGCCTTCAACGCGGTATACAGCACCACCTTCGAGCTGGACGCCAAGCACGGCACCCACTACCACCAGAATTTTGTGGAGTACCTGAAATACGTGCAGCGGGAAGACCTGACAGTGGATGGGGCCATGACAGACCCCAAGGGCAACCGGGGCCTTTCTCCCTCCCAGCAGGAAGACGCCGACCTGTTTCTCCGCATTGTGGAACGCCGGGAAGACGGCGTGGTGGTGCGGGGCGCAAAAGCCCACCAGACAGGCATGGTCAACTCCCATGAAGTGCTGGTAATGCCCACCATTGCCATGCGTGAAGGCGATGAAGACTACGCCGTATCCTTCTCTGTGCCCACCGATGCCCCCGGCATCAAAATGATCTACGGCCGCCAGTCCTGCGACACCCGCAAGCTGGAAGAAGGCACCCTCGATCGAGGCAACCCCAAGTTCGGCGGCCACGAAGTGCTGGTCATTTTTGATGATGTGTTTGTTCCCGCCGACCGCCTCTTCATGTGCGGCGAAGTGGACTTCTCCGGTATGTTGGTGGAACGTTTTGCCGGCTATCACCGCCAAAGCTACGGCGGTTGCAAAGTGGGCGTGGGAGACGTGCTCATCGGGGCTTCTTCCCTGGCAGCCCAGTACAATGGGGCCGCCAAGGCATCCCACGTAAAAGACAAGCTCATTGAAATGACCCACCTCAACGAAACCCTTTACGCCTGTGGCATTGCCTGTTCTTCCCAGGGGCATCCCACCGAGGCGGGGAACTATGAAATCGACATGCTGCTGGCCAACGTGTGCAAGCAGAACGTCACCCGGTTTCCCTACGAAATTGCCCGGCTGGCAGAAGACATCGCCGGCGGCCTGTTCGTCACCATGCCCTCTGAGGCTGATCTGAGAAGCCCCGAAGTGGGCCATTACGTGGAAAAATACCTGAAAGGCGTTGGCGATGTGCCGCTCATCGACCGGCTGAAAGTGCTGCGCCTCATTGAAAACCTGACCCTGGGCACCGCCGCTGTGGGCTACCGGTCTGAATCCATGCACGGTGCAGGCTCTCCCCAGGCCCAGCGCATCATGATTGCCCGCCAGTCCAATATGGGCATGAAAGAAAAACTGGCCAAAGCCATTCTCGATATTGAGGCATAGAAGATGCCTACCGTGACCGACCGGCAAGCCATCGAAACCATTTTAAATGAACAGGTGCGCCCCCGCCTCCAGGCAGATGGGGGCGACGTGGAACTGGTGCACTGGGACGAAAACACCAAAGAAATCACCCTGCGATTACGGGGACAGTGCTGCAGCTGTCCCCATTCCCAGGAAACCATCGACCGCATCGTGGTGAAAGAGCTGCAGGAGCACCTTCCAGAAGCGGTACACATACGGGTGGAAACAGGTCTTTCAGAAGACCTGCTGGCCCTGGCCAGAGACATGTTGAACAGGAGGAAGGCAGAATGAGTGTGCAGGAGCATTCCCAAAGCAATTGGCAGGCAGCCTACCGACAAAAATGCGGCACTGCCGCAGAAGTGATACAGCACATTCCCAATAACAGCCGGGTGGCCATCGGCCACGCCGCCGGCGAACCCCTCACCCTGGTGGAAGCCATGGTGGCGAATTTCCGGCAGTACGAAAACGTGGAAACCATCCACATGTTTCCCCTGGGAGGCTGTGGTTACATGGAACCGGGGATGGAGCCGCATTTTCGGCACAACGGCCTGTTTTTGGGCGGTACCGCCCGGGACGCCGTGGCCGATGGCCGGGCCGACTACACCCCCAGCTTTTTCTTTGAAATCCCCCAACTCTTTAAAAGCGGCACCCTCCCGGTGGATGTGGCCCTGATTCAGGTCTCTCCCCCCGATCAACACGGCTATTGCAGCCTGGGGGTTTCGGTAGACTACACCCGCAGCATCACCGACACCGCCAAGATTCTCATTGCCCAGGTAAACGACCAGATGCCTGTCACCTATGGCGATACCTTCGTGCACGTGAGTCAGATGGATTATATCGTGGAAGATTCCCGCCCCCTGGTTGAAATTCCCCTGCCAAAGGTGGGAGAAGTGGAACATCAGATCGGGGCTCACTGTGCCAGTCTCATTGAAGACGGCGCCACCCTGCAACTGGGCATTGGTGCCCTGCCAGATGCCGTGGCCACCTTTCTGAAAGATAAAAACGACCTGGGCCTCCACACCGAAATGTTCTCCGACGGTGTGCTGGACCTGCTGGCCAACGGCAACATCAACAATCGGAAAAAAGGGATTCATGAGGGCATCTCCATTGCCAATTTCCTCATGGGTACCCGGCGGCTGTATGACTATGTGCATCAGAATCCGGCGGTGCAGCTGTACCCCGCCGATTATGTGAATCACCCCATGACCGTGGCGAAAAACAACCAAATGGTCTGCATCAACTCTGCCATTCAGGTGGACCTGATGGGCCAGGTGGTGGCAGAAACCATGGGTTACCGTCAGTTCAGCGGCACCGGCGGCCAGGTGGATTTTGTGCGGGGAGCATCCCTGTCTCCCGGAGGCAAGTCCATCATCGCCTTCTCGGCCACCGCAGCCAAAGGAAAAGTGTCCCGCATCGTTCCCCTGCTTGATGAAGGGGCCGCCGTCACCACCTCCCGCAACGACGTGCATTATGTGGTGACAGAATACGGCATTGCCCAGCTGAAAGGCAAAACCCTGGAAGACCGGGCCCGGGCGCTCATCGCCATTGCCCACCCCGATTTCCGTGACCAGTTGGCGGAAACGGCTAAAAAGAGATTTCCCCGCTTTAAGCGGTAAATCACCATAAGTGGCAAATCACCATCACCACACAAGACTAAGGAGGCGTCAACATGGATTTTAACTTGTCAAAGGAGTACATCATGCTTCAGCGCATGTATCAGGAATTCGCTGAAACCGAAGTGAAGCCCCTGGCAGAAGAAGTGGATGAAACAGAGGAGTTTCCCGTTGAAACAGTGAAAAAGCTGGCTCGCTACGGCTTCATGGGCATCCCCTTCCCCAAAGAAAACGGCGGCGAGGGAGGCGATGTGCTGGCCTATGCCATGGCAGTGGAAGAACTGTCAAAAGTGTGTGCCACCACCGGCGTCATCGTTTCGGCCCACACCTCACTGTGCGCCACCCCCATCTATGAATTTGGCACCCCCGCTCAAAAAGAAAAATACCTGGTACCCCTGGCCAAAGGGGAGAAACTGGGAGCCTTCGGCCTGACAGAGGCCAACGCAGGCACCGACGCTTCATCCCAGCAGACCACGGCTGACCTTGAAGGCGACGAATACGTGCTCAACGGTTCCAAAATCTTCATCACCAATGCCGGTTATGCCGACACCTACGTTGTCATGGCCATGACCGACAAAACCAAGGGCAACAAAGGCATCTCCGCCTTTATTGTGGAAAAAGACACCCCCGGCTTCACCATCGGCAAGAAAGAGGCCAAAATGGGAATTCGTGGTTCTGCCACCTGCGAACTGATTTTTGAAAACTGCCGTATTCCCAAAGACAACCTGCTGGGCACCGAAGGCAAAGGCTTTCGCATTGCCATGCAAACCCTTGACGGCGGTCGTATTGGCATCGCTTCTCAGGCCCTGGGCATCGCCGCCGGTGCACTGGCAGAAACCGTGCACTATGTGAAAGAGCGCAAACAGTTCGGCAAGCCCATTGCCGCCTTCCAGAACACCCAGTTTCAGCTGGCAGACATGAACACCAAGGTGGAAGCCGCCCGGCTGCTGGTGTACAAAGCTGCATTTTGCAAACAGAACAAAATGCCCTATTCCAAAGAAGCCGCCATGGCAAAGCTTTACGCCGCCGAAGTGGCCATGGAAGTGACCACCAAGGCCGTTCAGCTTCATGGCGGTTATGGTTACACCCGTGAGTACCCGGTGGAACGCATGATGCGGGATGCCAAAATCACCGAAATCTACGAAGGCACTTCAGAAGTACAAAAAATGGTCATCGCAGCACATCTGCTGAAATAGGGAGGGAAAGACATGAAAATAATTGTCTGCATTAAACAGGTTCCTGATACCAATGAAGTGAAGCTGGACCCCAAAACCGGCACTCTGATCCGGGATGGCGTTCCCAGCATTATTAACCCCGAC
The DNA here is from genome assembly GCF_039414295.1 of Anoxynatronum sibiricum. Classification (NCBI taxonomy): domain Bacteria; kingdom Bacillati; phylum Bacillota; class Clostridia; order Eubacteriales; family Clostridiaceae; genus Anoxynatronum; species Anoxynatronum sibiricum. The sequence continues at coordinate 108,251 of NZ_JBCITM010000005.1, forward strand.
GACAAAAGCGGGCTGGAAGCTGCTCTGCGCCTGAAAGACCAGCGTGGCGCTCACGTCACCGTCATCTCCATGGGGCCCCCCCAGGCAGATGCTGCCCTTCGGGAAGCCCTGGCCATGGGCGTTGACCGGGCCATTCTTCTCACCGACAGAGCCTTCGGTGGTGCCGATACCTGGGCCACCTCCACCACTCTGGCGGGTGCCATCAAAAAAATGGACTACGACCTGATCATCACCGGCCGGCAGGCCATCGACGGCGACACCGCTCAGGTGGGCCCCCAGATTGCTGAACATTTGAACCTTCCCCAGGTTTCTTACGTGGAAGGCATGGAAGTGGATGGTCAGCACTTCATCTTCAAACGCATGTTTGAAGACGGCTATCACCGCATCAAGGTGAAGCGCCCCTGCCTCATCACCACCCTGCAGGAAATGAACGAACCCCGCTACATGAAAGTGGGCGGCATCTTCGACGCCTACCGGGAAAAAGAAGTGGAAATCATGACCCTGGCTGACATTGATGTGAACCTGGAGCACATCGGCCTGAAGGGTTCCCCCACCAAAGTGAAAAAATCCTTCACCAAAGGGGTAAAATCAGCGGGCAAGGTCTACGAACTGGCACCAAAAGAAGCCGCAGACCTCATCGTAGACAAACTGAAAGAAAAGTTCATCATCTAAATCCATTTGAAGAAAGATCGTTCAGCTCAATCGTTTGTTTCAATCGTTCAGTTCAATCGTTCATTTCTAAGGAGGACTCCCCTATGGATATCAATGCATATAAAGGTGTATGGGTCTTTGCAGAGCAGCGGGAAGGCGTACTTCAAAAAGTATCCCTTGAACTGCTGGGCAAAGGCCGTGAATTGGCAGAAACCCTGGGCGTCAGCGTCACCGCTGTGCTTTTGGGTGACCAGGTGAAAGACCTGGCGCAAGAGCTTATCTACTTTGGAGCCGATGAAGTGCTGCTGGCAGAAGATGCCATGCTGAAGCTCTACAGCACCGAACCCTACACCAAAGTCTTTTCAAGACTGGTGAAGGAACGCAAGCCAGAAATCGTTCTTTTTGGTGCCACTGCCCTGGGCCGCGATCTGGCTCCCCGGGTATCTGCCCGGGTGCACACCGGCCTCACTGCCGACTGCACTTCCCTTGACATCGACGAAGAAACCAAGAACCTGCTGCAAACCCGCCCCGCCTTCGGCGGCAACATCATGGCCACCATCATCTGCCCCGACTTCCGACCCCAAATGTCCACCGTGCGCCCCGGCGTCATGATCAAACTGGAACGGGATGAAAGCCGTCAGGGAGAAATCATCACCTGTGCTGCTGATCTGGAACCGGCAGACATGAATGTGGAAATCATCGAAGTGGTGAAGGAAACCAAGGAAAAAATCAACATCGAAGACGCCAGCGTTTTGGTATCCGGCGGCCGCGGCCTTTCCAACAAAGAAAACTTTGTGATTCTTGACGGCCTGGCCAAAGAGCTGAAAGGCATCGTTTCCGGCTCCCGTGCCGTGGTGGATGCCGGCTGGATCGAGCGTGACCGCCAGGTGGGCCAAACAGGCAAAACCGTACGACCCGGCCTCTATGTGGCCTGCGGTATCTCCGGCGCCATCCAGCATCTGGCGGGTATGGAAGAATCCGATTACATCGTGGCCATCAACAAAAACGCTTCCGCTCCCATTTTCGATGTGGCCGACCTGGGCATTATCGGCGACGTGAACAAAATCGTCCCCGCCCTTGAAGAAGCCCTGAAACAGGCAAAGCTGAAAGAGGCTTAAATCCGAAAGAAGCTCAAACCCGAAGACACCGCTGTCTTCCGTTTTCAGCCCTTTATGGGTTTCATCAACATGCGTATCATTGTATCGAACAACAGACTTGACAGACGTCAGGCTGCGCTCCCTCATCGCCGGGTAAGGTGCTGAGGGAGTTTTTTAAGGTGTTGATAGCAACGGAGGTAAAGAAGCTGCAACTATAATATTGAAAAGGGATTTGGTTTTGATTTATTGATTCACTGTTCCTTATCAGCTATCAACTATCAACTATCAACTACCAACTACCAGCTATCAACGATCCACTGTAGTACCGCCAAAGGCGGTTGTATTCAGGCAGTGGCATCACCCTCTATAAACTGCTACAATGGAATAAATCGGAAACGCCAATGGCAGGCATCCGCCAATCAGCACCTGCCCCAGAAACAAAATGGAAAGCGAGGCCATCCCATGACCTACGAAGCCCCCCTCTACCGACCACCCAGCGAAGCCCGCAGCCTAATTCTGCAGCTGACACTGGGCTGTTCCCATAACCAGTGCACCTTCTGCTACATGTACAAAGGCAAACCCTACCGGGTGAAAAGCCGGGAGGCCATGTGGGAACACATCGCCTGGGGAAAAGCCATGGACCCGGGTGCCCGGCGCATCTTTCTTGCCGACGGCAACGTGCTGGGGTTGGAAACCCCGCTGCTGCTGGAAATCCTCGCCACCCTCTACCGGGAGTTTCCTTCCCTGGAGCGGGTGAGCGTTTACGGCGGCCCCGGTGACATGCTGGAAAAAACCCCTGAAGAACTGACATCCCTGCACCAGGCCGGGCTGCAGCTGGTGTATCTGGGAGTGGAAAGCGGCAGCGACACCGTGCTGCAACAGGTACGAAAAGGCGTCACGTCAGAAGAAATGATCACCGCCGGGGTACGGGTGCGTGAAGCAGGCATCCACCTCTCCTGCATGCTCATTTCAGGGCTGGGAGGCACCATCCACTGGGAGGCACACGCCCTTGAAAGTGCCCGGGTGATCAGTGCCATCAACCCGGAATACCTGGGGCTTCTCACCCTGCTGGTGGAAGACAACACCCCCCTCCGCCGCCAGATTCAGCAGGGAAGCTTTCAGCTCCTGCCGCCGGAAAAAGTACTGGCAGAAACCCGGCTGCTTCTGGAGCACCTTCAAGTGACCGATTGCACCTTTCGAAGCAACCACCCCTCCAATTACCTGAACCTGGCAGGGGTGCTGAACCAGGATCAACAGCGGCTGCTGGCAGAAATAAAGGAAGCCGGAGAACAGGGCCTCCTTCGCCCCGAAGGCTGGCGGGCCCTGTAAATTGCAGTCATTCACAGTGGAAGAAAATGCAGATCTTCAACATTTTCTGACAAGCTCAGCACTGACTTTTGTTGTCTTGCAGCCAGAGGAACCGGTCTGCATCAAATTAACGCAACTTTTTTCCATCACCACAGAGAGGAAGAACTCCCATGTTACAGCAGGTATACCCCCACATCTACAAAAATGAAATTCAGCTTCCTGGTAATCCCCTGAAAGCGGTGCACAGCTACCTCATCACCTCCCCAGAACGAAACCTCCTCATTGATACCGGCTTCAACCGGCCCGACTGCCTTGAAACCCTTCTTCAGGGAATGGCAGAGGCCGGCGCAGAACTGGAAAAAACCGATCTTTTCATCACCCATCTTCACTCCGACCACAGCGGTCTGGCGGCGGCCCTCAGCCAGCAGGGGGTGAAAGTCCATGCCAGCCAGTGGGACGGTGATGCCGTGAACGAAATGAGCCAGGTCAGCTACTGGCAGCGATTTGAAAGCTTCCGGGTTCTCTTTGATCTGGAACAGGATCAAGTCACCTTTCAGGACCACCCGGGGTATAAATACCGCAGTCCCCAACCCGTTTCTTTTCAAACCCTTCGAGAAGGCGATACCCTCACCCTGGGAGACTACGCCTTTGAAGTCATCGAAATCCCCGGCCACACCCCCGGCCAGCTGGGGCTCTACGAGCGAACCCACCGCCTCTTTTTCTGCGGCGACCACATCCTCGACCGGATCACCCCCAACATTGCCTTCTGGGATTTTAAATGGGATATTCTGGATGTCTATCTGAAAAACCTGAAAAAAGTGGCTGCCTTCGACATCGACCATCTTTTTTCCGCCCACCGGGGAATCGTGACCGATCACCGGCAGCGCATTCAAGAGCTGGCCCATCATCATCAGCTGCGGTTGACAGAAATCATGGGAATTCTGAAAGAAGGCCACACCACGGTACGGGAAGTGGCGGCTCGCATGCATTGGGAGCTGCGGTACGACAACTGGGAAGCCTTTCCCCATGCGCAGAAATGGTTTGCCGCCGGAGAAGCCATGTCTCACCTGGAGCACCTGGCTGCTACAGGAATAGTCACCAAAGAAGAACGGCAGGGAGTGCTCCATTACCAGATTTCATAGAAAGACCCGCCTGAAGGGACGTGCATATGTGGTCATCAGGCGGGTTTTTTATGAAAAACTTAACAAAAAATAGGATTAGAGTTACATTTTTGAGTTAACGGGTAGTATAATGGGAACTGTAAAACACCTTGAAAGCTCAAGGAGGAGAAAAGGTGCTGGAGTGGCTGGTTTTTCGACCGGAATCAATACTTACTTTTGGTCAGCTATTGTTGAGTCTTGTCATCACGACTGTTTTGTGGAAACGGCGGAAACAGTCGGTGACCAGCAAAATGTTGGCGTTATTTTTTGTTGCAAACACATTGGCAACGTTGTTCACATGGCTGGCTGATGTAAATATGATTTTTCCACTCTTTTACTACCTTGATGCGCTTACGCTGATCTTCTACCTGGTGGGTACTTTCACATTGGTGATGTTTACGTATCATTTTTCAGGGGTGGCGCATCAACAAAAAAGGGAAATTAAGTACACTCAAAGATTCTTTGCCCTGTTGGTGACAGTGGGAATAGGAGGGGGCATTGCCTACTGCTATTCTCATCAACATCTTTTTTTGATGCTGTTGCTTGGAATGAATATTTTGGGTTATTCAGGCGTTGTATTAGTAATGCTGAAACAAGCAGTGGTTCATCAAGATGATCAGAGGAGGGTTCATTCAAAAAAGCACTACCGCCATGGGATTTTGGAGTTGCCCCGCAAAATTCAACAAGCACTTTTTTCTCCATCGGACAGGGTGGAAAAAGGCTTAAGAGGTTTTTTGGGAACGGTATGTTTATACTTCTTTTTAAGCATGATGGCGGCGGTCTATTGGATGAGCTTATATCAAATCATCCCCATCCATTACTTTTTACTTGTCAGAAATGCTGGTTTGATCTTGTTCCAAGTGCTGTTTCTTCAAGCATACCTGGCATATTCACCAGAACCGACAACCTTTATGACAAAACTTAGTGTGGGGACATTGGCCATGGTGATTTTTGTTGTTGCCAGCATTGGATTCATTCACATGAGTTGGGTGGAAAATGAACTGAAGGAAGAATGGCTTTCTGAAGTGAAAGTCATTGAACAAATACTAATGGTGGAAGAAAATGCAGATCTTCAACATTTTCAGACAAGCTCGGCATTGGCCTTTGTCGTCTTTCAGCCGGAGGAAAAGGTGCAGCTTCCCGTCAAAACAACCTTCTCACTTCTTGATCAAAATAAGACGGCCCGCATCCTATTTCAAAGAGATGAGACGCTGTCGCTAAACAATCTCTACCAAGACAGCTTTTTTCAGGGCAACTACTCCAAAGGCTTTGCCTATACTGGAGGACGGCCAGAGCAGGCCTATGTGGTTTATCAGTTGGAAGATGGCAATCAAAGGATTAAAGTTGGATATTTGGCGCTACAGCAACAGGACAACTTCAATGAACCGGCGTTCCTGGTGATGCAGTTTATGGTGCTGGGAATGATAATGGTATTGTTACTGTTTCCAAGATTCTTCAGAAATAGTGTGGTACTGCCGGTTATGACCCTTTTGGAAGGTGTTCAGAAAGTGGAAGAAGGTGATCTGCAGGTGGAAGTGCCTATCAGTTCTTTCGATGAAATCGGCAGACTGACAGACACCTTTAACCGCATGACACATTCTTTAAAAGAAGCAGATGATTTTCAAAAGCACCACCACCATATTCTCCAAAAGCAAGTCGATGAAAGAACCTTTGAACTAAAGGAAGCGCTTGCTGAAAGCAGACAACTTCAGCAGTCATTACGCCATGAGCGGGAACTTCTAAAAACTACTGTATTCTCCATGGGAGACGCATTGATTGCCACCGACGGAGAGGGCAACATCACTATTATGAATGACTTGGCAGAGCGAATGACGGGATGGTCTCAGGCAGTGGCGCATGGGAAACCCTTTGATGAGGTGTTTCGTATGATTGATGAACAAAGTGGAACGGCTCATGAAAGCCCGGTGGAACAGGTGCTGAAGAAAAAAGCAGCATATACCCTGCCACCGGATACCTTGCTGGTGGCCCGGGATGGTCGCACAATTCCCATTGAAGACAGTGTGGCACCCATTAAAGATGAAGGGGGTCATGTGACAGGCGTCGTGGTGGTTTTCAGGGATTTCACAGAGAAAAAAGAAAAACAGGATAAAATACTTCATTTAAGCTACCATGACCAGCTAACCGGCGTCTATAACCGACATTTCTTCGAAACAGAGTTAAAGCGGCTGGACGCCCATCGCAACCTGCCCCTGTCACTGCTGATACTTGATCTGAACGGCCTTAAACTTATCAATGATGCTTTTGGCCACCAGGTGGGCGACCAGGCGGTTCAGCGGGTGGCAGCGGTGATGCAGCAGGCTTGCCGCAATGATGAACTCATTGCCCGTATCGGTGGCGATGAGTTTGTGATCATTCTGCCGAATACCCGCAAAGAAGATGCTGAAAAACTGGCGATGCGTATTCAGCAGCGTATTAGCGAAGTGCCCTTAAAGGAACTACAGATATCAGCCTCTGTTGGGTGGGCCACCAAGGAAGAGGAGCCGGAATCCATTGCTGCCATTTTTAAGGAAGCGGAAGATAAAATGTACCGCCGCAAGTTGATGGTCAGTCAACAGGTTCATCTCGACACCATCAACATGGTTCTCAACACTTTTTACGAAAATCATCAGCAGGAAAAGAACCATGCGTGGCAGGTGGCCCGATTGTGCGAAGCCATGGGAAGTGCCCTGGGGCTGGAATCAGAGTCAGTGGAAAGATTGCAAAAAACCGGGTATATGCATGACATCGGCAAAGGAGCACTACCTCAGGAGCTGCTGAAAAAAACAGCAGATTTAACACCTGACGAACGCCGTGTGGTTGAAAGGCATCCTGAGTTGGGCTACCAAATGCTGCGTTCTTCCCAGGAATATGCTGCCATAGCGGAAAATGTGCTGGGACACCATGAACATTGGGATGGCTCGGGGTATCCCCGGGGCATTGTAGGCGAAAAAATACCCCTGGAAGCCCGGATAGTTGCACTGGCAGAGGCATGGGACAGCATGACCACTCATCGGCCATACAGAAAGGCACGCACCCCGGAAGCGGCGCTAAAAGAAATAAAAGCTTTATCGGGGATTCGATTTGACCCGGAGCTGGTACCTGTTTTTGAGTCTGTGTTGATGAAGGAAAACCTGATCTAAACGTCTCTTTCGCTAACCTGTTGTAGGAAATCAAGAAAATCAGCGAAAAGTCTTCGGTATAAGGAGACGGTGTCTCGCGGGATGGACTTGGGTATTTTTATAGCGCAACAATGGAGGGCTCCGTAACAGGGGAAGCCCTCTTTTGCATTTCTGGTATTCAGTTGATTTGGAATATGATGCCATGGATGTTTGAAGAAGCCTCCAATGATTTACCCGGAGGCTGTGGATTTGCAGGCGGAAAAGATTCTAAAAAACATTAGCATCGTTGAAAGTCAGAAAGCGAATCTTTTTTGAATGCCAAAAAGCGAAAACCTACCAGAATTGCCCAACAGGTGTTTCGATATTTGAGACATTAATCAGTTCCAGTGTCTGAAGGAAAGATTCCTTGTAAGAGACATCTGCAAGAGCCTCTTCACCTAATTCAGTTACCTTCACCATCAGACCTCGAAGTTCAGTGATCTCCACGGTTGTGAACTCAAGACTAACTTGAGATAAGAGTGCCTGAACCTCTTCAGCAGTTTCCTTCTCCAGAATTTGAAGGGCTAACGTACTGTCTGAAGCCAGTTTTTCATTGAGTTGCAACAGCTTTTGTTCCATTTAATAGCCACCTTTCTGTCCAGTGCATGATGTGAAGCAGGGTGTGTGTGAATGCAAATCCCTCCGCCAGCACGCATCCAAGGTTATTATAGCACTAAAATCCTTTTCTGAGAAAAATAGTCTGTCAAGTTGAAACTTTCTCAAATAGGGTAAACATCTCATGGCAGCTTAAATTCAGAGAGGGGGGCCACTATGAACAGGGAAGGGCGATTGATCCAGAGGTGCATGTCGATCCTGAAACAACTGGAAGAGCCGTGGCAGGTATCCAAACCTTGTCAACAGAACCACCGGCCTGCTGCTCATCATGCCCATCACAAGGTAGCAGAAAAGCCTGCTTTTACAGTCACAGAGGAGGCAATAAATGCAGCCATTGATCAAGTGACGACGACACCTGATGCCTGCACTTCCTATGGCCGCCTGCGGCGGTTACTGGCAGATGGGCGGTCTGGTCTTGCTGGGGACCTTCATCCATTCTGGAGGGCGCTGATGCTTGCCCTGGCAGAAAAACGCTGGTTCATCCCCCTTGAGATGGAAGCGGAGTTTTCAGAAGAAACCTTGGGTTTGCTGGCGGAGCATACGCTGCTGGCGGCTGCGGTGAACTGTGACAATAAGGCTGTGCCGGAGCAGCTGGCCGCCAGGCTTCCCTGCCGGGAGATGACCCGTCCCCTGCTGCGTCGTCTTTTTCGCCAGATGCCGCCAGGCCAGCGACATCGGATCTTGGAAAAAAGGTGGGACCAGCAGTTCCGCCAGTTCGAGCGGGTCCACCAGGCACCCGATCCTTCATGGCAGCAGGAGCTTTTGTTGCTGCTGAATCTGGAATCGGGCCACCCCTCAAGGCCACTGTCTCCTGAGCGCTGGAAAGAATGGTGGCAGCTGTGCGGCGCATCGGAAAAGTGCCTTCGGGCCCTGCTCCAGTGGGCTGAAGAGAATCCGGTTTATGAAAAACAGGTAGTGAAAGAACTGCAGGGAATAGATTTTTTCAAGTGTTCGCCCCGACTGCAACAAGCCATGATCAATTATTGTGCTACCGCTGCTGAGGCATTCGCCGGGGAACTGCTGGCTGAATGGCGGGAAAGATTGACACTAGCTACACCAGTGGCAAACTGGTTGCGGGAATACGTGGCACTGGGGGAGGCCTGCTGGAAGCGGCGGCAAACCATGGGAACAGGAACAGAAGCATCCCCTGAAAAAAGAAAACTGACCCTGGCCCAGTTCATGTTTTACGGTGACTTACTAATGCCGGGAAAATCCAACAGCGGCGGCATTGCCACACTGCTCCACGCCCTGGGAGACACCCTGGTCCAACAGCCAGAGATTCAACAGGTGTACACTTTCATGATGATTCCCTGCGGCCAATCAGCTGCCACCATTCCCCTCATCACCCTGCTGTCACCGGGGCATACGCTGGTGCGAGTGCCGGTGTTCTTTAATGAAGCCTGCAGCCCCCGGCTTTTTGCCGAAAAAGAGGATGATCTTCTGAATACGCTGAACCACATGATGACATTGCTGGCGATTGAACCAGATATTTACCACATGCGTTATTCCGACAATGCGTCCCTGGCGGCAGTATTGCTGGCAGCTCATCGGGGGAAGCATGCTGTGTTCACTCTGACGCCAGACCCCCATCGGCACCTGATTCCCCTTGAAATTTCGTCTCCAGAAAAAACCGTGCCGTCAGGGGCGTTGAATCTTGTCGCCTTCATGGAAGCACAGGTGATAGATCTCCTCGAAAAGTTGAACAAGGTGGCAGTGGCAGATGAAATCATCAGCCGGGTGCAGGGGATCGTGGGCATCGGCACAGAGGCTATGTCACAGCAGTTGCTGCACTACTTTCCCCAGATAAAGGCAGCAGATGTGCAGGATCAATCAGGTCATCAGTTGCAACGCTTTCAGCTTTTAGAGAAAAAGCATGCCGGTCAAAAGAGGCCTGTATTTCAAATGATCCCTGAAGGAATCCGGCTTTATGATGAAGCTGATGACAGAGAAGCAGCCTATCAGGAGTTTGAGTTAAAAAAAGTGTCTTCACAGGTATCGAAAAGCCGTGAGGTTTCTGGAAAGTGGGGGAATGACAGCAATCTCCAGGAAATTTTTACTGATGAATCCCTCAGGCATTGTCTTTCCCCTCAGCGATTGTCGCTTCCCCTGATACTCACCGTGGGGCGTCTGGACCCGGTGAAAGGCCATGAAAAACTGCTGAAAGCCTGGGGAACCACTGCTCTCTGGCGGCATATGAACCTGGTGTTCATTGGAGGCGACCTGCAATCGCCAGATGAAAAAGAACAGACACTGCTCACAGCTTTCGATGACTTTATCCAGCACCATTCACAGCTGCAGGGGGCATTTTGCCACCTGCCCCGCATGGAGAACAAAACTCTGCGCCAGTTGCAGCGGCAACTGGCAGCCATCGTTACACCCAATGAAGCTCCGGCGGTGATTTATGTGGCGCCCAGTCAAAAAGAAGAGTTTGGCTTGTCCATCATTGAAGCCATGTCAGCCGGGCTGCCGGTCATTGCTCCCCGAGCCGGCGGTGTGGGCAGCTACATAACCCATGGTGACAACGGATATCTAATGGATACGTCATCAGAAAAGACCATTGGGCGGTTTCTAACCCATCTGCTGCTGGAGGAATTACCAGCTGATGCTGATTGGCGAGCCCTGGCCAACCGGGGAAAAAATACCGTCACAGAACGCTTCGATATTCAGCAGGTGGCCCGACGCTTTGCCGTCTTTTACGGGCAGCTGCCAACATAAGCAGGTCTGTCCGCAACCACATCAGCTGACTGGGTCAACATCATGTGTCATCAACCGCGGGTGAGAATCTTTTCTCACTCATTTTCCAGAAAAGGGGTTAAGCCATGGCAACCATTTTGTTCCTCATTCCACCTTTCTATTCCCACTTTCACCCCATGCTCACCCTGGCAGAAGCCTTTCGTCAGCAAGACTGGAAAGTGGTGGTGGGAACCAGTGATGCCTTTGCGCCTCAGGTGAAAGAAGCAGGTCTGCAGTTTGAGACTGTTACCATCAGCCGTAACGCCAACACCGGCATCGCCGCCCACACCCGGCAGGCAGAAACAGAAAATGAACGGTTGGAAGCTTTTTTTCAGGCCACTCGGGAAGGGCCGGAGGCCACTTTGCTGGTCCAGAGCCGCCACCGGCAGGCAGACATGCTGGCAGACCCGGAAGGGCTGATTCGTCAGGTAAACGTGCTGAACCGGCATCATTCACCAACCCTGTGGGTAGTGGACCAGCTTTCCTACGGAGCCACCCTGGCCATGAAGTGTCTCAAGCTGCCCTTCATCACTTTCTGCCCGCCCCACCCCTTCAGCATTCCTTCGGCCGAAGGGCTTTTTGGGGTGCCGGTGAGATGGCCCGCCAGCTTTCACCCAGACCCGCAACAAATGGCCATGGTGGAAGCGACAGCCACAGAGGCCCGCACTCTCTTTACTGAACGGTTTCAGGAGATGCTGAACCGCCACGGTTCACAGGAGACAGTGACCAATGCCTTCGCCGAAACCTCACCCCTGGCAGTGGTCTATCAATACCCTCTCGTGGGAGGACAGTCTGTGGAGAATCGCCAGAGTATCCATGCCGGCTACTGTTTCAAACCTCAACCCCTGCCGCTGGAATGGGAAAAAAAGCTGGCCCGCTGGGAGCGTGGCAAGGGCCGGCCCCGCATACTTCTATCCTTCGGTACCTTTCTCTCCCGGCGGGAAGACGTGCTGCGCCGCTGTGTCAGGGGAATCCGCCAGGCCTTTCCCCAAAGTCACATCCTGTTGGCGGCGGGAGACAGCCTGCCCCTGCTGGTATCTCTGGCAGATGACCGAACGATGGTGGAAGCCTTTTTGCCTCAAACCGCCCTGTATTCTCAGGTGGATCTGGTGATTCATCACGGTGGTTGCAACACCTTTGTTGAAAGTCTCTATTTTGGCAAGCCCATGGTGATGCTCCCCTTTTCCAGCGATCAGTTTCATATTGCCGCCGATGCTGAAGCCATGGGAGTGGCTCAGGTGCTGGTGCCCAATACTTTTACATCCGAAGATCTGACAGCTGCCCTCAACCATGCGCTGGCCATGGAAACCCGTCAGAAAGTTTGCCATTGGCAACAGGAACTTCACCAGCGTGGGCCTGCATATGCCTGCAGAGAAGTGGTGAAACGGTGCTTTGGCACATAGGCGACCTATTTGTTACAGGCACCCATTCCTTAGATGAAGCAGCGGTGGACCGGCAGGCACCTTTGGGTGGATGGCGTCTCATGATATACTGTTACTGCAGTTGATAGTTGATAGGGAATAGTGATTAAAAAGCGATAGATCACTGCAAAGGCTTTATCCATAAGCAATCAGACCCATAGGGAGGCATGGCGCCATGGATCAGAATCAACCCCGGGTGATGGAAGAAGCAGTCTCTGAAAGAGCTGACGAAGTGGAGACAACGGTCAAAGCAAACCCATCCGATGAAACCTATATGAAAATGGCATTGGAAGAGGCAGAAAAGGCAGCGAAGCTGGGAGAAGTTCCCATTGGGGCAGTGGTGGTACGCCGGGGAGAGGTGATCGCTCGGGCCCATAACCTGCGGGAAACAGGAAAATGTGCCACCGCCCATGCAGAGCTGCTGGCCATTCAGCAGGCCTGTGCCGCCGCAGGGGGCTGGCGATTGACAGACAGCACCCTGTATGTCACCATCGAACCCTGCCCCATGTGCGCCGGAGCCATTCTTCAGGCCCGCATCGACCGGGTGGTTTTTGGTGCCGCTGATCCCAAGGCGGGAGCCTGTGGTTCCCTGATCAACTTTTTGCAGGACGAGCGGTTTAATCATCAGGCGACGTTGGTCTCCGGTGTGTTGGAAGAAGCGTGTAAAGCTGTGATCAGCCGCTTCTTCAAAACCCTTCGGAAAAAAAAGAAATCCCAAATAGATGGTTCTGTTTAGGGCTGTTTGACGCAATACCTCAGGTTGAAGTAATGAGTCAGGTTTCAAATTGAAGTAATGAGTCAGGTTGAAGTAACAAGTTTGTTGGAAGAAAAGCGCGGCTGTCTGATGGAAGGCGATCACCGGGTGATGCAGGCGCTGGGGAAGAAAGAAAAAATGCCTTGCCAAATGCGGTGACTTTCTATATAATAGATTGTGCGGCTGGAGACAATTTGACAAAACCAGCAGCACTGAAACTGTCGCGGAGAGGTGTCCGAGTGGCTAAGGGGCACGCCTGGAAAGCGTGTAAGGCTTCACGGCCCCGCGGGTTCGAGTCCCGCTCTCTCCGCCATTTTATTTTTCCGGGATTTTCCCGGCTAACCAAGTCATAAGAGTTGCTGTGCTAGATGGGGAGGTAGCGGTGCCCTGTTGCCTGCAATCCGCTATAGCAGGATCGAATTCCCCGCCGAGGCCCTGTGCTTGTGGCGCTGCCTCCGGCACGTGGTGATGAGGACTGGGTCCCGTGCAACGGAAGCTCATGAACCCCGTCAGATCCGGAAGGAAGCAGCGGTAAGTGATCCCTTTCGTGTGTTGCGGGTCAGCCTGGTCTGAGCCGGCGACCGGAGTACCGGCTGTGAGGCATGGTCAGAGTGGGGTGCACAGCTCTATATTTGCTTATCATGACATCATCACCTTCATCGTGTATATGAATACAACAATAAACGGAGAGCCGGCAGGCTCTCCGTTTTCGTATATAGGTATCACTTTGTATAGGCGTCTGAAAATGAAAGGGGCTACGACAGCTTGGGCTTCAGTGTTCCCTGGCGCAGCAGCATTTCCATTTTAGCAGCCGGAAGCGGCGGGCTGAAGTGGTAGCCCTGGCCCAGCTGGCAGGAGGCCTCTTGAACCATGGCCAACTGTTGCAGGGTTTCAATACCTTCTGCCACCAGGGTCAGCCCGAGAGAGTGACCCATGGAAATAATGGTGGAGACCACCGTGTGGGCCTGGCGGCTGCTGGTGAGAATGCTCACAAAAGATCGGTCAATCTTCAGCGTGTCAATGGGCAGGCGCACCACATAGCTGAGAGAAGAATAACCGGTGCCAAAATCGTCCAGCGAAATGCGAATGCCCATGGAACGGAGGGTGTTCAGGCGAATGATGTTCTCTTCCACCTGTTGAATCACGGCACTTTCTGTTACTTCCAGTTCCAGAAGCGCCGGCGGCAGCCCAGACTCGTTCAGAGCCTGACGCACATAGGAAACAAAGTCGGGAGATTCAAACTGTCTGGCAGAAATGTTCACGGCCATTACCACCGGGCGCAGCCCCTGGTCCATCCACTGCCGGTTTTGCCGACAGGCCTCCAACAGTGCCCATTTTCCCAGGCGGTTGATAAGCCCTGTGTTTTCGGCTGCAGGAATGAACAGATCGGGGGCCAGCCTTCCTTTTACAGGGTGCTGCCAGCGGATAAGAGCCTCAACCGTGTGAATGTTGCCGGTTTTCAAATCCACCAGAGGCTGATATTCCAGCAAAAATTCTTTGCGATCCAGCGCCAGCGACATTTCTTCTTCAAAAATGCGGGAAGACAATACCTGCTGCTGAATGGCAATATCGAACACTTGCAGGCGGCCAGAGCCCTTCTCTTTTGCCAAATTCTTGGCAAAACCCGCATTTTTCAGAAGCTCATCCAGTGTTTCCCCTTGCAGGGGGAAAGTGGCAAGCCCGGCACTAAAGGTGATAGACACTTTCTCGCTGGCCAGTTCATAGGGCTCCTGGAGTTTTTGAAGGAGCACATACGCGGCTTTTTCAGCCTCTGCTAAACCCTGGTAAGAATGACAGATGAGAATAAACTCATCACTCTGACCCCGGTAAAGGCGGCAGTGGTCGCCAGAATAGATTTGCAGCCGGTGGCCGGCCATGCGCAAGAGCTGGTTGCCTTCCCGGTAACCGAAACGTTCGTTGATTCGTTTGAAATTATCGGCGGCCACCAACAGCAACGGGAGTAAAGGGACGTTTTCTTCATCTTTGAAAGGCTCGGTTAACTCCCTGAAATCCTGGTGGAGCACCCGTTGATTGGCGAGGCCGGTGACGGGATCATAATAGGTGAGATCTGCCAGCCGGTCCATCATCACGTTGAAGGTATGGCCCGCCCGGCCAATTTCATCCCGGGTGTGGGGGGTGGCGCGCACCGTGAGGTCGCCGGCTGAGGCCTGGGTAAAAAGCCGCTCCAGTTCAATAATGGGGTGGGAGAAATGACGGGCCAGCAATAGTGAAGCCAGTATGCCGCCCAGCATTACCAGCAGCAGGGTGGTGAAGAACTGCTCATGAAAAGCAGCGATGCCTGCCATGATACTGGTGTGGGTCGCACCCACATAAAGCATCCAGTCGGTGCCGGCCACCGGCGCAAACCCCATATGCATTTGGGTTGCGTTAGCAGCGTAGCTGCCAATTCCCGGTTGTTGCGTTTGAAGGGTCTGAGAAACAAAAGAAGTGAAGCTTTCAAAATGGGGGGATTCTTCCCGAATGGTATCAAGGGTGGCGAGTGTCAGGGCCCATTCAGGGTGCTGTCGATGTGCCAGAATGGTGCCCTCGTAATTGATGAGACAGGCAACGCCGTTATCCCGGTACTGAATTTGAGCCACCAGGTCTGTTAACCAGGTGCCATCCATGCGGGCAATGAGGGCGGCGGGAGATTTGTCAGAAGTTTCAATGGGCGTGGCCAGCATCACCACGGGTTGACCAGTGACGCGGCTGACAAGCACTTCAGAGACGGTGGTCTGGCCAGCCAGGGCTTGCTGAATATAGGGTCTGTCACCCAGGGGGAGGGTGTAGCCGTCAATGTAATGGGCAATTCCATCGCTGTTCACCACCGCCAGTGCCAGAAAGCCCTGGC
Source organism: Anoxynatronum sibiricum (assembly GCF_039414295.1). Lineage (NCBI taxonomy): Bacteria > Bacillati > Bacillota > Clostridia > Eubacteriales > Clostridiaceae > Anoxynatronum > Anoxynatronum sibiricum. The sequence goes on from NZ_JBCITM010000005.1 coordinate 123,999, forward strand.
GCTCCAGCTCCGGCAAAAGAGCATCCATCTGACGGGTCCAGTCCATGCTGCGCACCCGTTCCCGGGCCGCCAGCTCTTCAAGCCCCTTCAGTTGCAGCTGGATCATCAGGGAGAGCTTCTCGGCGCTTTCCAGGGCCAGCAGTTCCAGCGACGCCTCGGCTTCCCTTTCAAGCACATGGGTATTGGCCTGGTAACTGGAAGCACCTAAAATGGCAGATGCCGCCAGGATGATGGTCAGACTCAAAAATAGAATTTTTATTTTGATGCTGCGCATGAAAGAATCACTTCTTTTCAACAGGAATTAAGGCGGTCACACGAATCGACTCACTCACATAAATGGATCGATTCATATAAATTGACCCATTCACATGAATCGATTCATTCACATCAACAGGTCATGCTCATCATGAAAAGCAGAAATGGAAAAGAAAGACATTTTGGACACACCTGTCATCATCTTATCACATGTTTGTATTATCGTCACCATTCCAAAAAACTGAATGGGAACAGAAGGGGAAAAGTAGCCTGTCAAACCATGGGATTTATGATATAGTATTGATAGAACCCTTCAATTAGCAGGAATCAGAAGGATCAAAACGATATTCAGCAATGATTTGAAGCTGAAATGAACAGCTGAAGAAAAGGCTGGTTTTGGGAGGAATTAATGATGAACAAAGAAATCGATGCCCGGGGGCTCAACTGCCCCATGCCGCTGATTCAAACCAAGAAAGCGCTGGATGCGCTGTCAGAAGGTAGTGTGCGCACCATTGTAGACAATGAGACGGCCAAAGAAAACATTCAAAAGTTTGCCAAAAGCATGGACTACCGCTATACGGTGAAAGAAAATCAGGGTCATTTTTACATTGACATTTTTAAGGAACTGAAGTATCGGGAGATGCGTGTGCTTGACCTGGAGATGGAACCGGAGAGCCTTCCTAAAAGTGATCTGGTGGTCATGATCTCCAAAGATTATATGGGAGAAGGTTCGGAGGAGCTGGGCCGCATTCTTATGAAAGGCTACCTCTACACCCTGACCGAAGTACTGCCCATGCCCAAGACCCTGGTGTTTGTCAACGGTGGCGTCAAGCTCACCTGCGCCGGCTCCGAATCCCTTGAAAATCTGCGCAAGCTGGAAGAAAAAGGGGTGGAGATTCTCTCCTGCGGCACCTGCCTGGATTATTTCAAACTGAAGAGCATGCTCATGGTGGGCGGCATCAGCAACATGTACACCATTGTGGAGCATTTGAACAAAGCCAAAAACACACTGCAGCTATAGACCCATATCGACCCGGCAACACCCGACAAAAGACACTTCACGGGAGGCAATCACATGAATCAATGGCTGTTGGTATTTGATTCAACGCACCACGCCATGGCCGCTGAATCCCGTCTGAAAGAAAAGCCTGTCGAAGGCCTTGTTTTTCAGATGATACCCACCCCCCGCCAGATCACTGCCAGCTGCGGACTGTCGCTGCTGTTGAACGTGGATGACATCGTCCGTCTGCAGCAGGTGCGGCAGATGCTCGCCGATCATCGCATCGAATGGGTGGGGCTCTATCGAAAAGAAGCGGACAAAGAGAACCCCTGGCGGCAATGCTACGAAGACTGCTGAATTGAAACGCCAATGAACAAGTGAACATCTGCAAGCTGGAAAAAATGCGAGTGAATGAACACCTGCGAGCAAGAGAAGATTTGCCAATAATGACAACCCTGCATAAAAGATCAGCCAGCAATGCAACATGCGGCAGCCTGTTGCAGGGTTATCAAACACATCAAGAAGTGCCATTTAATCATGCAAGACGAAAGGAGTCCTTTTATGGTAGTAACAGAAGTCACCAGCCTGTGGCAACAGTTGATCCACACCTATCAACTCATCACCGAAACAGAAGTGGTGGGCCGTTTGCTGGGATTTTTCATACGCCTGGTGATCATCCTGCTGCTGACCCGCATTGCCATTAGAGTACTGCAGGCTGTCGTGTCGCGCATCTTCTCTTCCCGGCAGCATCTGAAATTCAAGGTGGATGAAGCCCGGGTGAACACCCTGGAGGGCCTCATGACCAGCGTCATCAAATACACCATCTATTTCATCGCCGGCACTTCGATTCTCAACATGGCCGGCGTTCAGGTGGGGGCCCTCATTGCCACTGCCGGTGTGGGCGGCTTGGCCCTGGGCTTCGGCGCTCAAAACCTGGTGCGAGACGTGATCACCGGATTTTTCATTCTTTTTGAGAATCAGTTCAGTGTGGGAGACTACGTTGAGGTGGACGGCTCTGGCGGCATTGTGGAAGAAATGGCCCTGCGGGTCACCAAAGTGCGTGATTTCAACGGCGACCTCCACATTGTGCCCAACGGTGCCATCAACCATGTGGTGAACAAAAGCAACGGTAAAATGCGTGCCTGGGTGAACATCTCCATTGCCTACGAAGAAGATATTGAACGAGCGCTGGAGGTGCTTCGCAGCGAGAGTGAAAAGCTGGCAACCACCCATGAAAAAATACTGGAAGGCCCCATTGTGCTGGGGGTCACCGATTTGGGAGATTCAGAGGTGGTGCTTTCTGTGCTGGCCAAAACCGAACCCATGGAGCAATGGGCCATCGAGCGGGAAATGCGCAAAGCCTTTAAGTTGGCCTTCGACCGGGAAGGCATCGAAATTCCCTACCCCCGCCGGGTACTCTATCAGCGGGGAAACGATAAAGAAAAGCAAGACCGGTGAGAACGGCAGGCTAAACCAGCTAAGCAAGACAGGCAAGACAGGCAAGACAGGCCAGACCCCAAGGAAAGGAATGAAGCCCCATGCCCATGAACCTGTTTGTTGGCGACCGGGTCACATTGAAAAAAGCCCATCCCTGCGGCAGCAAACAATTTACCATTCTGCGCACCGGTGCCGACTTTCGCATTAAGTGCGACGGGTGCGGCCATGAAGTCTGGATACCCCGCCCTAATTTGGAAAAGCGGATTCGCCAGGTGACGCCGGGCCCCAATGCACCAACCCAACAACCATCACAGGAGGAATCATCATGAACATTCAATACGCTGATCGCATGAACAACCTGCGGGCTTCTGAAATTCGGGAACTCTTGAAGTTGGCAGAACGACCGGAGATCATCTCTTTTGCCGGCGGCTTGCCGGCGCCAGAGCTGTTCCCCGTTGAAGCCATGAAGGTGGTGGGAGTGAAAGTGCTGGAAGAACAGGGCATGCAGGCCCTCCAGTACAGTGCCACCGAAGGCTACGGTCCCCTGCGGGAAAAAATTGCCGCCCGCATGGCTGCCATCGGTGTGAAAGCCACTGCCGACAACATACTCATCACCAGTGGCTCTCAGCAGGGCCTGGATTTTGCCGGCAAAGTCTTTCTCAACGAAGGCGACATCGTCATCACCGAAAGGCCCAGCTATTTGGGAGCCATCATGGCCTTCAAAGCCTACAGCCCCGAATTTGTGGACATCGCCATGGATGACGACGGCATGGATATGGCCGAACTGGAACGGGTGCTCACCACCCGCGACCGGGTGAAAATGATTTATGTGATTCCCGACTTTCAGAACCCCACAGGCAAAACCTGGTCGGTGGAACGGCGCAAACAGCTGGTGGAACTGGCCAACCGGTTCGACCTGCCCATTGTGGAAGACAACCCCTACGGTGAACTGCGCTTTGAAGGCCAGCGCCCCCCGGCGGTGAAATCCTTCGATACCCAGGGGCGGGTACTGTTTTTAGGCACCTTCTCCAAAACCTTTTGTCCCGGCATGCGCCTGGGCTGGACCCTGGGCGAAGGGGAACTGCTGAACAAGTTTGTGCTGGTGAAACAGGGAGCCGACCTGCAGACCAGCTCCCTGGGCCAGCGGGAGTTAAACCAGTTCATGGAAGACTACGACCTGGATGAACACATCGCCACCATCAGAGAAGTCTACCGCAGCCGCAGAGACGTGATGCTGTCAGCCATGGAAACCTATTTTCCAAAGGTGGAAGGCCTCGCCTTCACCTACCCCAACGGCGGTCTCTTTACCTGGGTGGAGCTGCCCGCCCACCTGAATGCCCGGGAACTTTTCAAAAAAGCCCTTGAAAAAGAAGTGGCCTTTGTGCCCGGGGGTTCTTTTTATCCCAACGGCGGCTACGAAAACACCCTGCGCCTGAACTACTCCAACATGCCTGAAGAAAAGATCAAAGAAGGCATCAAGCGCCTGGGAGAAGCCATTCAAGAGATGATGTAGGCATTTCGGCGGCCTTCGGCCAACTTGTTTTTAAACAGATATGTCAACGGATAGACATATGAACAATGACATGCGTGACTTTGAGAATACGTGAGCTTGAGAAAAACCCCTGTGAGAAAACACTTGAAAGAAACACCTTTCAAGCATCCTCACAGGGGTTTTTTACTATTTTTGTCGCAGCAACGCCGTAAAGCAACATTTTTAAATGAAAAATAGTTTTGTGAAAATGACCATTGACAAAATGAAAGACTCCCGATATACTCATATTGTACTATATGAATTAATACACTTAATTCACACCAAACACCTAACGCCAAGTGTCGAACAATCCTCACCCAATCAAGTCAACACCTGATCACTGACCACAGGTGAAGCATCAAATCACCTGAAGCAACCATTTTTGCCGAACTCATCGGCATCCAAAGAGGTGAAGCCATGTTACAACTGGACTTACGCAGTCGCCAGCCCATTTACGAGCAGCTCATCGAAAAAATCAAAGAACTCATCATCACTGAAGTCTGGCGCACCGACGATCAGCTGCCTTCTGTGAGGGCGTTGGCCCAGCAGTTGACCATTAACCCCAACACCATCCAGAAAGCCTACCGGGAACTGGAGCGGGAAGGGTTCATTTACACTGTGAAAGGCAGGGGAAATTTTGTGGCACCCATTGACATCACCATGCACCGGGAAAAGCTGGCCAAAATTCAGGAAGAAATTGCACGGCTTCTGGCAGAGGCCATGTACCTGGGCATGACAAAGGAAAAGCTGATGCACCTGGTGCATCAGGCGGCTGAACAGACAGGAGGGGAGCAGCAAAATGACTGAACAACACATAAAGACTTCAACAGCAGTCAGCACCACCCATCAGGAAGAAGAGACCACTCCGCCGGTGATGATTCAGGCAGCGGCCCTCGACAAATACTTTGATAACTACCAGGCACTGAAATCCCTGGATCTTCAGGTAAAAAAAGGATCGGTTTACGGCCTGCTGGGTTCCAACGGTGCCGGCAAAACCACCTTGCTGAAAACCCTGGCAGGCATCTACCGGGAAGACGGCGGAAAAGTCACCGTCGATGATGCACCGATTTTTGACAACATTGCCCTGAAGCAGCGGATGATCTTTGTCCCTGATGCCCTCTACTTTTTTCCCGGGGCCAGTATCGACGACATGGCCCGGTATTACCGAGAGCTGTATCCCTGTTGGAACCAGCAGCGGTACGAAGCCCTGGCACCTTTCTTTCACATGAAAACCCACCAGAAAGTGCAGCAGCTGTCCAAGGGCATGCAGCGCCAGGTGGCCTGCTGGCTGGCTCTTTCCACCATGCCTGAGGTAATGATTTTGGATGAACCCCTGGACGGGCTGGATACAGTGATGCGCCAAAAGGTGAAAAACCTGCTGGTTCAAGACGTGGCCGACCGGCAGATGACCATTCTCATTTCTTCCCACAACCTGCGGGAACTGGAAGATTTTTGCGATCACGTGGGTATTCTCCATGAGGGGACCATTCTTCTGGAGAAAGAGGTGGATGAGCTGAAGCAGGATATCCACAAAATTCAGGTGGCTTTTCGAAACCCGCCGCCAGCCCAGGTGTTTGAGCACTTGAACCTGCTGCATCATGAAAACCGGGGAAGCGTGAACCTGATCATCGCCCGGGGAAACCGGCAGACACTGCTGGAAGCTTTTCAGCCTCATCATCCTGTGATTCTGGATATGCTGCCCCTCACCCTGGAAGAAATCTTTATCTATGAAATGGGGGATCATGGCTATGCTGTCGACAACATTATCTTCGCCTAAAATGACACAATCAACCCCGGTGCAAGCCGGTACAGTATCATCCGGTCCCGTTCATGCCGGCATCTTTCGCCACACCCTGAAGCGCTTTGCCTGGATCGCCGGCGCCTACTTTCTGGCCCTGTTTCTGCTGTTGCCTCTGCGGGCGATGATGACCCTGCCGGAGATCAAGGAAACAACCTTCTTTGTAAGCACTTTTGAACGCATGTACAACTTTAACAGCGAACCTTTTCAGATCTTTCTCATCATACTGGTCCCCTTCTTCACGGCACTGCTGGTATTTCAGCATTTGCAAAATGCCACGGCCTCCGATTTTCACCACAGCCTGCCGGTGAGCCGCAACACCTACTACGGGACCTATCTTACCGCCGGGTGGACCATCATCACCCTGCCGGTGGTGATCATCGGCCTCTTTAGCCTGCTGCTGCAGCAACTAACGGCAATGGGGCAGTACCTGTCACCCCAGGAAGTGGGCATCTGGCTGGGCACCACCCTGCTGATGAACACCGTCTTTTACCTCAGTACAGTGGTGGTGGGCATGTTCACCGGCGTGGTGCTGGTGCAGGGAATCTTCACTTTTATCTTACTGTTTCTTCCAGCTGGTCTGGCTCTTTTAGTGGTCTATAACCTGGAAGCGTTGGTATGGGGCTTTAATGCCACTAATTTTGGGATGGAGCGGGTAGCCCAGCTGTCGCCCCTGGTGCGCCTGGTGGAAGTGCTATATGAACCTCTCCAGTGGAAAGAAGTGGCCGGGTATGGCGTGTTCATTGTGCTGCTGATCCTGGCGGCCCACTGGCTGTACCGGCACCGGCGAATGGAGCGGAACGGGCAGACCATTGTCTTTAAGGGGTTAAATGCTCTGTTTCTTTTTGGCATCACCTTTTGCACCATGCTGGTGGGCGGTCTCTATGCCTACATGATCAACAGCCGGATTTCCTGGCTGCTGGTGGTCTATGGTGTCTTCTCCCTCATTGGTTACACCATCGCCCGGGCGGTGCTGAACAAAAGCCTGCGGATTTTCAGCTGGCATCATTACCGGCAATATGGCCTGTATCTCGGTCTGATGGCGCTGCTGATGGCAGGGATTCACTTTGATATCACGGGTTTTGAAAAGCGTATCCCTGAGCTTGATCAGATTCAGGGAGCCTATGCCGGCAACTTCCCTCACTTTTTCTATTATGGCAGTGGTCAGAGAGAAGGGCTCTACCAAAGCCCTGAAAATCAGGAACAGGTGCGCCGCATTCACGCCGCCATTCTAGCCAATGAATCCCGTCAGGGAAACCGGCGCAATGATTACCGGAACATGACCCTGTTTTACCACCTGAACAATGGCAGGGTGCTGGCACGGCAGTTTGCGGTGAATGAAGAAAATTACGAAACCTATTTGACAGCTCTGAAAGAATCTGAGGAAGATAAACGGTTCACGTATCCCGTGCTGGCCCTCTCACCCGATGACTTGAACCAAATTATGCTGGAATCCCATGAGCTGCAGAAAGTGGCCTATATACAGGATCCGGATGAAATGGCGGAATTCTTAGCCCTGGTACAGCAAGAAATCATGGAAGCCAGCTATGAAGAGCTTTTGGGATGGCCCTCCAAAGGTGACATCCGGTTCCATGTGAAAGCTGCTGACCCTGACGCCATTGAAGCTCTCACCACCCAGGCGATGCCTCCCCATGCCACCGCCGAATACTATCATGGCAATCCCGAAGTACATGTATACCGTCTCCCCGCTTTCCAGCGGGTGGAAACCTGGCTGAAAGAAAAGGGCTTTTACCAGCAGGCCACGGTGACAGCGACAGACATCCACCAGGTGGCGGTGCAACGGGTGCAAACAGAAGAAGAAATGGAGCCCATCTACCATACATGGAACCTGAACCTGCAACAAAGTCTGATTGTGGAAGAGGCAGCGGCAATCGAAGAAAGTTTGGACCTCTATTCTTCCTCCTGGATGAACCGGGAAGCTTTCCCTGTTTATATGGTGGGCTTCTACGATGAAAACGGCCGCCAGGTGTTCATGGGCACTTTTGATGAAACCTTTTTGCCGGAATTTGTTCGGAATGCCGCTTTTTAAAGGACATAATACTAAGTGAGCGAATGGCATATGTCGCTACCGGCAAACCGGAAAAAGTGTCGCAGACCACAATAGACAGTGGGGCTCATTCCTTTCTCTGTGAAGTGTATTGGTTCGCACTTATATACTTCGACAGAGTAGGGGTGAACCCCTTTTTGCTGATGAAAAAAGGGGTTCATATTTCAAGGTTTTGGTCATGTGAAAGTTACTCATGTAAGAATAGCGGTTGATTCTTAAAGAATTATTAAGAATGCCGTTCGTTTTTTTTAAGAACTATATTGTATAGTGAAGTTTCAATTAATGAACCGATCATTTATAAGGGGGATTAACGTGAAGTTTTCCAGAAAAAAAAAGATTATCATGGGAATTGTCGCTGTTGCTCTTGTTTTAGGCGGGGGTAGTGTAAATGCTAAGCTTAAAGCCACTGCTAACAGTGGGGTAGCTATAAGTGTTTCCGATGTTGTTAGAAAAGACATAAAGGCTACTTTAACGCTTAGGGCACCGCTTGAAGGAACCGAGAGTGTTGAAGTGGTGTCAAGGCTTCACTATGAAATACTTTCCATTGATGTTAAGGAAGGAGACAAAGTGGAAAAAGATCGGGTGCTTGCTGTACTTGATGCAGGCCATCTTGAAGAGGAAATTGAGAAACTAAAGGACAATGTTGAGCTGTTGCAGATTCAGAATACGGAAGGAAAAAACAGTAAGGACACTTCGGCAACCTTGGCAGAGCAAAGGCTTAAGGAAGAGCTGAAAGATAGCCAAAGGAGCTACGAGTCTGCATTGGAAATGTATGGCATAGCTAAAAACAGATACGAAAGCACAGCGGTATTATACGATTCAGGAGGGGCAAGTAAGTGGGATCTTGCGGACAAGGAAAATGCGCTTAATGAGGCTAAAAGAAAGGTCGACGCCTTTCATGTGATCGACGGCAAGGTCCAGGCCACTGACGCACAGTTAGCAGAGATAAGGAATGCACAAGAATATTTGAACAATGCTTCAGAGGTAAAAAGAATAGAAATAGCCAAGAAGGAACTTGAAAGAAAACAAAAAGAGCTCGAGGACTGCCAGGTTAAAAGTTCTATACAAGGAACCGTCACCAGGGTTAATGCAAAGGTGGGTCGTTTTGCTGACGAGATAGACGATAAAAATCCTATGTTTGTAATTGAAAATATCGACACCCTTAAAATGGTAGCAAATGTAAGTGAATATGATATAGGGAAGATGGAAATAGGCCAAAAGGTTAAAATAAGCGCAGATATTTTAAATGGTGATGAAGTTGACGGCATTGTTTCACGGATCAGTCCTACAGGAGAGCAAAAACAGGGGTCAAACGAGAGAATAATCCCTGTTCAAATTGATGTGACTGGCGACACGAAGGGGCTCATTGCCGGAATTAACGCTTCGGCCAAGGTTGAAACGGCTATGGCTCAAAATGTACTGGTTGTTCCCTTTGAGGCACTGATAGATAATGGGGACGATACATACAGCATTTTTGTTCTTAAAGAAGACAAAACCATTCAGAAATTAAAGGTGTTGCTGGGAGTGGAGGATGTGTTGGAGGTTCAGGTCATATGCGACGAACTTAAAGAGGGAGATAAGGTTGTGCTGAACCCTCATGTCTCTATGACAGATGGAATGAGCGTGATTGTGAATGAGTAGTATGATAAGAATTGAAGATCTCAGCAAAGTATATGATACAGGCGTTGTTCAGGTTCATGCATTACGAGATGTGAGCCTTTCCATAGAAAAAGGAGATTTTGTTGCCATAATGGGTCAATCAGGCTCAGGAAAATCAACACTGATGAATATTATCGGCTGCCTTGACAGGCCCACAAAGGGAGTTTACCAGCTGGATGGCATGACGATTTCTGAAATGGAAAGCAGTGAGCTTTCTTCTATAAGAAACAAAAAAATAGGCTTTGTTTTCCAATCCTTTAACCTGATTCCCCGAACATCTTCCCTTAAAAACGTTGAGCTGCCAATGATATATGCAAAGAAAGGGAAGAAAGAAAGGCGGGAAAGAGCCATAGAGCTGCTGGAAAAGGTAGGCTTAGGAGAAAGACTTCATCATATGCCCAACGAAATTTCAGGAGGTCAGAAGCAAAGGATAGCCATTGCAAGGGCTCTTGCCAATAAGCCAGCAATCATTTTAGCTGACGAACCCACGGGAAATTTGGATACTTCTTCTTCCGAGGAAATTATGAATATTTTTACAGAGCTTAACAAGGAGGGAGCAACTGTCATCGTTGTTACCCACGAGGATAGCATAGCCGAATACACCAAAAGAATTATAAGGTTTCGTGACGGGCAAATGATTGAGGACAGAAGGAGGGAGGCTGAATAATGCTTATTTTAGAAAATATAAGCCTGGCCTTTTCTTCTATCAGAGTCAATAAAATGCGCTCCTTTCTGACAATGCTTGGAATGATTATAGGAATAAGCTCTGTTATTTCAATCGTTTCACTAGGGGATACGATGAGAAGCGTTATTGCTGATGAATTTGAAAATATCGGTACAACGCTGGCCTATAGCTATATTATGTCTGAAAGCGACTATTATAGTTCCAACGAGACCTACACTTATGAGGATATAGAGAATATAAAAGAGGCTTTTGGAGATCAGGTGGAATATATAAGTACAGGAGCCCGAGCTTCTGGAAAAATTCAAAACGGGAAAGTGATTAAGGATGCAACCCTTGGAGGATTGGCAGAAAATCCTGAGGTGTACAAGCAGTTGAATATGATACATGGAAAGATGTTTTCCAATAACGATATTAAAAATTCAAGGCCCTATATCATTATCGAAGATAAAACAGCCGAAGAAATCTTCGGAACAAAAAATGCTTTAGGTAAATTGTTGAGAATTCAGGTTAACGAGAATCTTTTGGAGTTGACAGTTACGGGAATTTATAAAAACAATGATTCGGCTCTTAAAAAGCTCTTGGGTGGCAGTGAAACAAGGGCTGTAACCTATGTTCCCGAAACAGTAATAACAGAAAAAGATGGCTGGTTTTGGAGCATTGAGATAAGTTCTTCAAAAGAGATAAGCGTTGAGGAATTTAAAGCGAAGTTTATCAACTATGTGAGCAGGTCAAAAGGAATAAAGCCTGAAAATATAAGATACTATACTGCCGAGGAAGAAATGAAATCCATTGATGGTATGATGAGCACACTTTCCCTTGTTGTAGGAGCCATTGCAGCGATCTCCCTTGTGGTAGGAGGCATCGGAATTATGAATATTATGCTTGTTTCCGTTACCGAAAGAACCAGGGAAATTGGTATTAGAAAAGCTCTTGGAGCAAGAATGGAGGATATTCTTCTTCAGTTTCTTGTGGAATCTGCCATCATTTCAGCGGCAGGAGGAATTGCAGGTACGATACTTGGAACAAGTGTTGTCGCAATAGGAAGCATGGCCTTTGGAATAACTGCCATTGTTAAGCCTCAGGTGGTGATAACAGCTGTTGTTTTTTCTGCCATGGTAGGCATTTTTTTCGGACTTTACCCTGCAAGGAAGGCAGCAAAGGCTGACCCTATCGATGCACTTAGATACGAGTAAAATAGGTGCAAAAAGGCTTTGTGTATCTAGAAGATAGTAAAAAATGCTATCTTCTTTTTTTCATCTGCGATCCGACCAGGCTCGATACGTTACCAGGTACTTCGATCCATTTGCCACATGTTGCTGCTGTCAGAATGCTCCTTTGCCAGGTTCTCAAAGATTTAACGTCATATTTACACGGCTATTGGGTAAATAGCTTATAATGAAAGGTAAACATCCTGCCAGACAGAAAAAGCAGGTGAAGTTCAAAAGGAAACAGTGGGGCGACAACCGATGAGGGTTGCAGAGATTGGAGGCGGCTGATATGCCGGAAACCCGTAAAAAAGCAGTGATGAGTGCCATCGACATTGGTTCCTATTCACTGAAAATGAAAATTGTGGAAGTGGACGAAGACGGCCAGGTACATACCATCGAAAAACTGTCGAAGCCTGCGTCTCTTGGGCGGGATACTTTTTCAATGGGCAAGGTGAGTTACGAAACCGTTGAAGAAGCCTGCGACATTGTCACCGGTTTCCAGCGCCTCATGCAGGAATATCAGTCGAAGCACTATCGGGCAGTGGCCACCAGCGCCATCCGGGAGGCCCAAAACAGAGATTACCTGGTGGATCAGATTAAGCTGAAAACCGGCCTAAAGGTGGAGGTGCTCACCAATGCTCAGGAGCGCTTTCTCACCTATAAAGCCATTCGGGAAAACCTGCCTGATCATCAAACCATTCGTAAAGACGGGGTGATGGTGGTTGAAATTGGTTCCGGCAGCATTGAAATGTCTCTTTACCACCAGGGGGCCCTCCAGCGCACCCACAATTTAAAACTGGGTCATTTGCGTCTCAGAGAGGTGCTCTCCACCCTGGAGCAGCGCACCCAGGATTTCCCCAATTTACTGGAAGAATATGTGGAAAGTCACCTGGATATTCTCCGGTTCATCCGGGAACGTTACCAGTTGAACCACTTCATAGCACTGGGCAGTGAAATGAGAACCATCAGCAAACTGTGCAATCAGACCGATCAGGCAGACCGGCTGCGAACCATATCCATGGAGGCATTCACCCGGTTTTACCGGGAAATGGTGAAAAAACCCACTCCTCTGCTGGCCCGGGACTACGGGCTGCCTTCAGACATGGCCGCCACCTTGCTGCCCTCGATGATGGTGCTGAAAAAATGTGTGGAAATGACCAACGCCCGCTGCCTCTATACTCCCCTGGTGTCACTTGCTGACGGCATTGTGGCTGATTTCATCGACCAGCGCTTCAAGACCCACCGTCAGCAGGAATTTTTGGAAGATGTGCAGGAACTGGCGCTGGGGATGGCTCGTAAATACCATGCCGATATGAACCATGCCGCCGACGTGGAAACAAAATCCATTGCGATTTTTGATGCTCTGAAAAAAACCCATGGAATGAAAGAACGGGAAAAATACCTGCTTCGTCTGGCGGCAAAACTCCACGATATCGGCAAGTTTGTCAATCTTAACAAACACTACATTCATTCCTACAATCTGATCAAAGCTTCTGAAATGCTGGGAGTGACAGAAGAAGAGCAGGACATCGTTGCCAATGTGGCCCGGTATCATTCCAGCCAGATTCCTCAACAGTCCCATGAAAATTATTGGCACATGCGGCCCCGCAACCGGGTGGTCACCGCCAAACTGGTGGCCATCATCCGCATGGCCGATGCCCTCGACCGCAGTCACCGGCAAAAAATCAGCGGCTTGAGCATCGCCATGAAAGGCGATACCATGATGATTAAAGGAGAATCGGTGGAAGAAGCGTTGCTGGAAGAATGGACCTTCGAAGTGAAATCTGAGTTTTTTCAGGAAGTGTTTGGCATTCGCCCCCAACTTAAAGTGAAAAGGAAGATGGCCCATGCAGAAAATGCCTGATGAAATCACTTACCACAGCGATCATTTCATCAACCGGGAGCTGAGCTGGCTGGAGTTCAACCACCGGGTGCTGGAGGAAGCCCGGGACAAAAGAAACCCCATTTTTGAGCAGATGAAATTTTTGGCCATTGCCAGCTCAAACCTGGATGAGTTCTTCATGGTGCGGGTGGCTTCCCTGAAAGAACAGGTGAATGCAGGCTATGACAAGGCAGACCCTTCGGGACTAACTCCAAAACGCCAGTTGAAGCAGATTTCCATCCGGGTACATGAAATGATCACCCACCAGTACAACACCTATAACAAAAGCCTGCTGCCCCGGCTGAAAAAGAGGGGATTTCGCATTCTGAAAGAAAAACAGCTCAGCCGGCAACAACGAAAATATGTGGAAGAATACTTTCGCCAGCAGATTTACCCTGTTCTCACCCCCATGGCAGTGGATTTTTCCCGCCCCTTCCCCCTCATCCTCAACCGCAGTCTTAACATTGCCCTGCTGGTGAAGGAGAAGGAGGAAGAAACCCCCACTTTTGCGACGGTACAGGTGCCGGCCATGCTTCCCCGTTTGGTGCCCCTGCCATCAGAAGCGCCGGAGGGCGTGGAATACATGCTGCTGGAAGAAGTGATGATGCTCTTCCTCCAGGAACTGTTCACCAGCCATCGGATTCTTTGTGCCCACCCCTACCGCATCACCCGCAACGCCGATCTTTCCATTGAAGAGGAGGAAGCCAAAGACCTGCTCATGGAGATTGAAAAATCTGTGAAGCGACGACGCTGGGGAGCGGCTATTCGCCTGGAGGCTGACGCCCGCATGGATCCGCAGCTGTTGGATATTCTTCAGGAATCTCTGGAGATCCACAGAGGTGAAATTTACCTGGTGAACGGCCCCCTCGACCTGACATTTCTCATGAAAGCCTGTGGAACCCCTGGCTTTGATCACTTGAAATATCCGGATTTTGAACCGGTGATGCCACCGGTTTTCAGGGAAGAAGCCTCTATTTTTCAGATCATCGCTGAAAAAGACCGGTTTCTTCATGTGCCTTACGACAGTTTTGAACCGGTGATTCGGTTTGTGCAAGAAGCCGCCGAAGATCCACAGGTGCTGGCCATCAAGCAGACCCTTTACCGGGTGAGTGGCGACTCACCCATCATTAAAGCCCTGGCAGAAGCCGCTGATCGGGGCAAGCAGGTAACGGTGCTGGTGGAAGTCATGGCCCGGTTTGATGAAGAGAACAACATCCAGTGGGCAAAGCAACTGGAAAAAGCCGGCTGTCATGTGATTTATGGCCTGGTGGGGCTGAAAACCCATTCCAAAATCACTCTGGTGGTTCGCCGAGAGGAAGACCGCATCAAGCGCTACCTTCATCTGGGCACGGGCAACTACAACGATTCCACCGCCCGCCTCTACACCGACATGGGCATTTTTACCTGCCGAGAGCAATACGCGGCAGAAGCCTCTTCTTTTTTCAATATGCTCACCGGTTATTCCGAACCGCCAGATCTTTTCAAACTCACCGTGGCACCCCTGAACATGCGGGAGACGTTTAACCGTCTTATTCATCAGGAGGCTGAAAATGCCCGTCAGGGCAAAAAAGCGATGATTCGGGCGCAGATGAACTCCCTGGTGGATCAAAAGATTATTGAAGCCCTGTATGATGCCTCCCGGGCGGGGGTGACCATTCAACTGCTGGTGCGGGGCATTTGCAGTTTGCGCCCCGGTCTTCCCGGCATCAGCGAGAATATTACTGTGCACAGCATTGTGGGCCGTTTTTTGGAGCATCCCCGCATCTTTTGTTTTGAGCAGGATGGCCGGCGTCCCGTTTATCTTTCCAGTGCCGACTGGATGAGCCGAAATCTTGACCGGCGCATTGAGTTGCTGTTTGAAGTGGAAGAACCGGACATCAAGGCGCACATTTTGGAAGTGATGCAGGTGCTGTTTAATGATTCCCTTAAAACCCGGCTGCTGCAGCCCGATGGCAGTTACCTCCGGGTTGACAAACGGGGCAAAGAGCGGCTGGAGGCGCAGCTGTACTTTTGTGAGCGAGCCCGGGTGCTGGCAAAGGAACACCGGCGGCAACAGGAGGCGGCCATCGCCTTCGAACCCATTTTGTCCAGTGAGGCACTGAAGAAGGAATCGCCCTGACAGCAGCACCGCGTATTTGTCCGGTCACATGATTGGCAAAACAGAGATCAGTGGTATAATAAGTGTCATCAATCCTTGTGACAAAAAAACCGGCGAGAAACACCAAGAAATGCCAAGAACCGCCAAGAACCGCAAAGAACCGCAAAGAGCCGCAAAGAGCCGGCAAAAAACCATCAGTGAGAGGATATAGAGAAGAGGAAAAGTCATGAACCAGAAAGTCGCCATCATTGACATGGGGTCCAACTCAGTACGCATGTTGATGATGAAAATGAACGAAGACGGCTCCTACAAAATGCTGGATCAGGTGAAAGACATGGTGCGTCTCAGTGAAGGCATGGGAGAGGAAAACACCCTGAAACCCCTCCCCATGAAACGCACCATGCATACCCTGAACCTGTTTAAAAAACTCATTCGGGTGCATCAGGCAGACCGAGTGATTCCCATTGCCACCGCCGCCGTGCGCAACGCTTCCAACCAGGGCCTGTTTTTGGAAAAAGTCAGTGCAGAGACGGGCTTTGATTTTCGGGTGGCCACTGGAGAAGAAGAGGCCTGGTACGGCTACATGGGCGTCATCAACACCATGAAAGTGGAGTCCTGCGTGATGATTGATATCGGCGGTGCCTCCACCGAGGTGGTGTGGATCGAAAAACGCCAGATGAAAAAAGCCGTTTCCTTTCCCTTTGGGGCAGTGACCCTGACAGAGAAGTTCCTGGGAAAAGAAGCCATCACCCCCGAAAAGGTTAAAAAAGTGGAGCACTATGTGAAAAAGCACATAGAATCCCTTGACTGGCTGAAACCGTTGAAAGGATACCCGGTGGTGGGCTTGGGGGGCACCATACGCACCCTGGCAAAAATGAATAAGTATAAAATCGGTTATCCCCTGGAAAGCCTCCACAATTACCAGATGCGGGATGACGAAGTGGAAGCTCATTATCAGCAGGTGACCCGGAGCACTCTGGCAGAAATCCGTCAGATTCCAGGCGTGAACAAAGACCGGTCCGACATCATTGCCGCCGGCGTCACACCCCTTTGGGCGTTAATGAAAACCATTGGAGCCAAAAAACTCATGGTGAGCGGCAACGGCCTGCGAGAAGGCGTTTTCTACGAGCACTATCTGAAAGAAACCCAACATCAGGGGGGCTTGATCGAAGATGTCACCTTCCATTCGGTGGACAACACCCTGAAAAACTTTGAAATGAACCTGAGCCACTGTCATCACGTGAAAAAGCTGGCCCTGGCCCTGTTCGACCAGACCCGGGAACTCCACGGGCTGGGCGAAGCTGAGCGCCGCCTGCTGGCAGTGGGATCCCTTCTCCATGATGTGGGCATGTACATCGACTACTACAACCATCACAAGCACGGGTTTTACCTGAGCCTCAATGCCCGCCTCAATGGGCTGCGAAACCGGGAGCGGGTGATGTGCGCCTTTGTGGTGGGCATGCATCGGGAAGCCAATTTAAAGGAAGACTGGCAGGCCTATGGCATGCTTATTGATGACAAAGACCTTGATATCATCCGAAAACTCAGTCTTTTTGTGCGCATTGCTGAAAAGCTGGACCGAAGTGAAACCGCCAGCGTGCAAGACCTGGTCTGCTATGTCAGCGACAGCGATGTGCAGGTGCTGGTGAAAACCACCAACAGCCCAGAATTGGAAATCACCACTGCCATGGCCTTTCAGAAAGACTTCAAAAAACTCTTTGGCCGAAAGCTGTATATTGTATGATCCAATCACCCATGAGGCAAAAGCCCTGATTCTACGGGTTGATTCTGAGATGTGAGAAAAACATTTTAAATAACGCAGACATTTGCCCCGATAATCCGTTATAATTGTGAAGGGCAGTGAAGACACTTTTTTGTTGTGGGCATTTTTCAAAAGTGGAATGGCCTGCATAGGAAAACAGGACGTATGGAAAATATGAAAAGTGAACAGCAAGCAGTGAA
This sequence comes from Anoxynatronum sibiricum, assembly GCF_039414295.1. Lineage (NCBI taxonomy): Bacteria > Bacillati > Bacillota > Clostridia > Eubacteriales > Clostridiaceae > Anoxynatronum > Anoxynatronum sibiricum. The sequence continues at coordinate 141,582 of NZ_JBCITM010000005.1, forward strand.
CGGCAAGTAAAGCAGCAGCAGGTAACATGCACCATGCAACAGGAAATGGCAATCAGGCAACTAACATGACTGTTGTGACATCGTCTTGAACTGAAAAAATGGAAAGTTCTTATGTGTCATGGGATGATGCCATAAGAGGTTGCCATAAGTGGTGTCATGAAACAGGCAAAAAAAGAAGGAGTGTTGTGACAATGAAGAAACGCGTATTGGCAATGGTATTGGCAGTTCTCTTACTGTCTGTGGGGCTTGTTTCCGCAGAACCCACACCGGCGGGAGCTTACTGGCTGGAGATGAAAACCATCTACGAAGAATGGCAGATCATGGAAAGCGAGTCAGATCTCACCCTGACCATCAACATGCCCGGAGAAGAGCCCATCACGGCGAATGTGAAGATGACAGGAGTTTCAGATCTTGATGCCTTTGTGACACACAGCCGCATTGAAGTGGAAGTGGTTGGAATGGATCTGGAGATTCCTGTGATTGAAATGTATACCCAGGGAACAGACCTTTATTTCAACGCAGAACCCGTCCTCTATTTTGCTGCCCTGGCAGGAGAAACCTTTGAGCTGGAAGAAGATTTTGTGATGCTGCAAAGCGGCGACACCGGCATGAAGCTGGACCGCAGTTTTCTGCTGCAAATTCTGGAATTTATTGAAGGCATGGAACTGGACTTTGAGTTCAACATGACCCTGGAAGACGGCATGTATCATCTCGCCATGACAGCCGACGAAATGGTTGATCTGATGAATGCCTACATGCTTTATGTTATGAACAATATGGATGAAATGATGGGCATCATGGGAATGGAAGATGAACTGGAACTGACAGAGGCTGAAAAGGCCGAAGCCCTTGAAATGTACCAGCAGATGGTGGTTCCCATGCTGGATATGGCAAAAGAAGCCATTGCCGGCAGTACCTATCACCAGGCCACCACTTTTGAAGAAGATGCCTATGCGGAAGCGGGACAGTTGTTCCTCACCACTCCTTTTGGTGATTTCAGCCTGGAAATGGTGAGCACCGCCAACAAACTGGCAGAAGCCAACATCCAATTGCCCACCTCAGTGAAAGTCATCACTGAAGATGATCTGACCAACATGATGATGGCAGGCATGATGGGTGGCGCAGGCATGGAGACCGCAGATTACCAGGTGGCCGCAATGATTGACCCCAGCGAAGGCTATTACTTCCGAATGGAAGATTTTGAAGAGGGAGAAGTCGTCATCGAGTTCTCACCGGAAGGTCGTTCCTACATGAGTGTGGCCGCTGCTGTGGAGATTTTCGGACTTGATCTGGAGCCCTCTGATGAAATGATGCTGGTGAAAGACCTTGAAAACTTCGGTTACGAAGTGATCTGGAATGCCGACATCCGCATCATCGAAGTGCATTACCAGCAAGCGCAGTAAGGCATCAAAAATAATTGAAACCGCCCGGAAAAGCGTCTGGCTCAACAGCCATTCATCGCTTTTCCGGGCGGTTTTTTATTGCCCTGCCAATCCCAGAGATTCAGCAGCTTCCTTCATTCCTTCAATGGACCATCGAATCACTTCATCCAGCTCCATGCCCACCATATCGCAACCGGTCAGAATCACTTCCCGGTTCACACCGGCGGCAAATCCTTTAGATTTGAATTTCTTCTTCACCGATTTCACTTCCAGATCCAAAATGCTTTTATCCGGTCGCATGAGCACCGTGGCATTAATGAGGCCCGTCAGTTCGTCGGTGGCATAGAGCACTTTTTCCATTTTGCGGGTGGGTTCCACGTCGATGCAGATGTTCCAGCCATGGGAAATCACCGCATGAACGATGTCTTCATCCACCCCTTCGGCCTCCAGGATTTCCTTGCTTTTATGGCAGTGTTCCTCCGGGTACTTTTCGTAATCGATGTCGTGAATCAGGCCCACCACACCCCAGTAATCTTCATCTTCTCCCAGCTGCCGGGCAAAGTAACGCATCACTGCCTCCACTGCCATGGCATGGGTCACCAGCGCTTCACTATCATTGTATTTGGTCAGTAAATCATAAGCTGTCTGTCGTGTTAACATGAGGTGCCTCCTTATTCCCTATTCACTGTTCACTATCTTCTATTCCTTATGTGCCAGCATCATCTGATGCTTCAGATCCCAGAGTTTCTTCGATAAATCCACCTTATAAATCTGCGGTCGCTGCAAGCGTTTATACTCCGGCCACAAGCCATCCAGTTCCTGGCGCACATTGGCCCGCACCTCCTGAACGGTTCGCCGCTCATACACCAGCTTACCGTTTAGGTACAGCGGCTCCAGCAAATCCCGCAGGGAGTACCGGCGGAAGGTTTTGGTTTTCCAGGTGTAAATGGGGTGGAAAATAGTGAGTGGTTCGCTGGTGTCAATGGTTTCATCTGCCAACATGATGAGATCTGCCAGGGCGAAGAGGCCGCTCTCGTCATAAATGCGGGTCACCTTTTTCAGCCCCGGGTTGGTGATTTTCTCCGGGTTATCGGAAATCTTGATTTTCGGCATCAGTGTGCCATTTTCGGTGGCGGCGGCCAGTTTATAGACACCACCCAGGGCAGGCCAGTTGCTGGAAGTGATCAGGTTGGTACCCACCCCCCAGTGAGTGACCATGGAACCCTGCACCTTCAGCGAATCAATGGTGTCTTCATCCAGGTCACTGGAAGCGACGATGGCTGTCTCGGGGAAGCCGGCGTCGTCCAGCATGCGTCGGCCCACCTTGGAAAGATAGGCGATGTCGCCGGAATCAATGCGGATCCCTTTGGGTTTGAAACCCTTTTCCTGAAGTTCCCGAAAAACCGTGATGGCGTTGGGGATGCCGCTTTCAATGGTGTTAAAGGTATCCACCAGCAGCAGGCAGTTTTCCGGATAGCTGCGGGCGTAGGCCCGAAAAGCTTCCAGCTCTGTTTCGAATTTCTGCACCCAGCTGTGGGCGTGGGTGCCCACCACGGGAATGCCGTAAAGTTTTCCCGCCAGCACATTGGAAGTGGATACACAGCCCCCGATGTAAGCAGCCCGGGCGCCGTAAATGCCTGCATCCGGTCCCTGGGCCCGCCGCAGACCAAACTCAAATACCGGGTCACCCTGGGCGGCCTCGCAAATGCGGGCAGCCTTGGTGGCAATGAGAGACTGGAAATTGATAATATTTAAGAGGGCGGTTTCAATGAGCTGGGCCTGAAAGATGGGAGCTTTCACGCGAATCACCGGTTCGTGGGGAAACATGATGGTGCCTTCCGTCACTCCCCAGAGATCACCGGTGAAGCGAAAAGCCTTCAAATGTTCCAAAAAAGCGTTGTCAAACCCCACTGAGGCCAGATACTTCAGATCATCCGCTGTAAAAGAAAGACCATTGATATAGTCAATGAGAGTTTCCACACCAGCCACAATGGTGAAACTGTTGTGGAAGGGGTTTTTCCGGAAGAACAGGTCAAAGACCACTTCATCCTCGTGAACGCCGCTTTCCAGATACCCTTTCATCATGCTCAGCTGATAGTAGTCCGTCATCATTGACAGGTTTCGCATGTCATCCGCTCTTTTCTGTGAATTTTATCCCATTGTATCATAAGTGGATGCCTGTCGCCAACGAAAGGCACAAAAGCTGCTAAAAACCTTGCCCTGTGCGGCTTCCACTTGACGATCACACCGGGTTCGGATATAGTATAGTCTAAAGTGAACGAGTAAAGAAGGAGGCAACAAGATGACCAGCCAGCAAAAGGGCACATATTACGTGACCACCCCCATCTATTATCCCAGCGGCAAGCTGCATATCGGACATACCTACACCACTGTGGCGGCAGATGCCCTGGCCCGCTTTAAACGGGAAACCGGCCATGAGGTGGTTTTTCTCACCGGCACCGACGAGCACGGGCAAAAGATTCAGGCCAGTGCCAAAGCCAAGGGCATGGCTCCCAAGGAATACCTGGACGGCATGGCGGCAGACATCAAAAAGATCTGGAAAAACATGGAAATTTCCTACGATATTTTCATTCGCACCACCGATGAACACCACAAAACAGCCGTGCAAAAGATTTTTCAAACCCTCTACGACAAAGGGGATATTTACAAAGGTACCTACGAAGGCTGGTACTGCACCCCCTGCGAGTCTTTCTGGACAGAAACCCAGCTGGAAGAAGGTCATAAATGCCCCGACTGCCACCGGGAAGCCCAGCTCACCCAGGAGGAGGCCTACTTCTTCAAGCTGTCCAAGTACCAGGACCGGCTGATTCAGTATTACGAAGATTTTCCTGAAATCTGCCTGCCTGCCTCCCGCAAGAACGAAATGCTGAACAACTTCCTGAAGCCGGGGCTGGAAGACCTGTGCGTTTCCCGCACCAGTTTTGACTGGGGAATCCCCGTTCCCTTTGACGAAAAGCACGTGATCTATGTGTGGCTGGATGCCCTTTCCAACTATATCACCGCCTTGGGCTGGGGCTCCCAGGAAAACCCGGAACTGTACCATAAGTTCTGGCCCGCCAACGTGCACCTCATGGCCAAAGAAATCGTCCGGTTCCATACCATCATCTGGCCCATTATGCTCATGGCCCTTGATCTGCCCCTGCCGAAAATGGTCTTTGGCCATGGCTGGATCCTCTTTGGCGAAGATAAAATGTCCAAATCCAAGGGCAACATCATCTATCCCGAGCCCTTTATCGAGCGCTACGGCATCGACGCCCTGAAATACTTCCTGCTGCGGGAATTCACCTTCGGACAGGATGGCAACTTCACCAACACCCTGTTCATCCAGCGATACAACGCTGATCTGGCCAACGACCTGGGCAACCTGGTGAGCCGTACAGTGGCCATGATTCAGCAGTATAATGAAGGCATTGTGCCGGCGGCTGATGAAAAAGCCCCTGTGGATGACGAATTGCGCACCATCGCACTGGGAGCCGCCGCCAAGGTGGAAGCCGCCATTGATCATATGCAGTTCCACGAGGCTCTGGAAGAAATCTGGAAAATCGTGCGTCGTTCCAACAAGTACATTGATGAAACCACTCCCTGGGTACTGGCCAAAGATCCGGCCCAAAAACCCCGGCTGGATACGGTGCTCAATCACCTGGCAGAAAGCCTGCGCATTGTCAGCCTGCTGATTCGTCCCTTCATGGGGCATACCGCCGCTGAAATTCAGAAGCAGCTGGGCCTTGTTGAATCCGGCACCTCCCTCACCTGGGAAGATACGGTTACTTTCACCGGCATTCCCCAGGAAACCAAAGTGGATAAAGGTGCACCTCTTTTCAAGCGCCTTGACCTGGAGAAAGAAGCGGTGGACCTGGCCGCCGCCAATGATGCCTACGCCGCCACACTGGCAGGAGGCACCAAGGCCGCAGGCCAGAAAGCAGATCAAGCAGCTGTTCAAGAAGAAGAGCCTGCTAAAGCAGAAATCACCATCGACGAGTTCGCCAAAATCGACCTGAAGGTGGCCAAAGTGCTGTCGGCAGAGAAGCATCCCAAAGCCGACCGGCTGTTGGTGCTCCAGCTCCAGGTGGGAGACGAAACCCGCCAGGTGGTCTCCGGCATTGCCCAGGCCTACGCCCCTGAAAGCTTGGTGGGTAAAACCGTAATCTACCTGAAAAACCTGAAGCCCATCAAGCTCCGGGGCATTGAATCCCAGGGAATGATCATGGCGGCAGAAGATGAAAACGGTCTGGGACTCCTCACTGTTGATAAAGCCATGACAGACGGTGCCAGCGTCAGCTGAGCCGCTCTTCAACTTCACCTGCCGCAGTCGTCTGTTCAATGAAGGAGGCAACACCCATGTATTTTGACAGTCACGCCCATTTGGACGATCAAAAATTCAGTGAAGACCTGATCGCCGTGCTTCAGCGGGCGAAAGAAGCTGGTGTCACCCATATGCTCAACCCCGGAGCCAACATGGCAAGCTCCCAAAAGGCGGTGGCTTTGGCCGCCAGCCATGAGGGCCTCTATGCCGCGGTGGGCATTCACCCCCACGATGTGAAAGACATGCTGCCCCAGCACCTGGACCAGCTGGAAGTCCTGACCCGGGAACCAAAAGTGGTGGCCATCGGCGAAATCGGTTTGGATTATCATTATAACTTTTCGCCACAGGAAGACCAGCAGCGCTGGTTCAAAGAACAGCTTCAACTGGCCCGGCGGCTCCACCTGCCGGTGATCATTCACGACCGGGAAGCCCACGGCGACGTCTTCGACCTCATTGAAGCAACAGGTGTGGCAGAAACCGGCTGTGTCTTGCACTGCTTTTCCGGCAGTGTGGAGATGGCCCGGGAATACGTGAAGCGGGGAATCTACATTTCGCTGGCCGGTCCCATTACCTTTCACAATGCCCGTAAAACCCGGGAAGTGGCAGCCGAAATTCCCCTGGAATGGCTCCTCATCGAAACCGACTGCCCCTACTTGGCACCGGTGCCCCACCGGGGCCGCCGCAACGAACCCGGCTATGTACCCCGGGTGGCCGATGCCATTGCCGCTGCAAAAGACATCCCTGTGGAAGAAGTAGCCGCTCACACCATGGCCAACACCAAAAAACTGTTTCGCATCACAGAATAATCACATTCAGCCGCCAAAAGCGGCTTTTTTCGCGCCATCGGCCATATGTCCTGTTCATGGCGGCAAAGGTGGGATATAATGCAATCAAAGTAGCCAACATCCACCGGGAGAGGAGGCAGCGGCCATGAAGAAACTGCACCAGCCCCAGGCTATTGAGCACTGGAACAGCCAATACCGGCTAAACAGCATCTTCCCGCCGGAAATGATGGAAGCCTTTGAACTCTTTGCAGGGGATGTGGGGGATCTGCTCTGCCGCCCCGGGGAAACCCTCGACCAGTTGATTTTGCTGGTACAGGGAAAACTGAAAATTTACCGCACGCTGGAGAACGGCAAACAGTTTCTCCTCCGGTTCAACAATCCGCTGGGAGTCATCGGAGATATGGAAGCCTTCTCCGACTACGAGGTGCAAACCTTTGTGGAAGTGGTGCAGCCGTCCCAGCTGCTCATGGTGCCTCAACGTGTTGTTGCCACCCATGGGTCGAATAATCCCCAGGTGCTGCATTTTATCATTCGCCATCTGAGCCATAAGCTTTATACTATTTCCAATGCTTCCAGCCTGAACCTGCTGTATCCCCTCGAAAACCGGTTGGCCAGCTATCTGGTGTCCACTATTTCCAGCGAGGGCGGTTCCCGGTTTGCAGAAGAAATTAAAACCAGCAGCGTCACCGATATTGCCCATTTGTTGGGTGCCAGCTACCGCCACATGAACCGGGTGATGCGCCAGTTCGAAACAGAAGGACTGGTGGAGCGCCAGGAGGGGCGACTGTTGGTGAAAGACCTGGAGCAACTGCTGCTATTGGCAAACGGTAATGTATACGAATGAACAAGCGGGAATCAGGAACGTGAATGAACAAATTGGATTGAGTGAGGCGATTTTCAATGGGAATTCTGTACGCCATTCTCGCAGGGTTTTTCATCAGCCTGCAAAGTGTCTTCAATACCCGCCTGGGGGAGAAGGTGGGACTGTGGGAAACCACAGCCATCGTTCATGCCACAGGACTGCTGGTGGCCATGGCCATTCTGACCCGGGTTGGGTGGAGCGGGCTTTCCCACGCCTTTGAAGTCAACCGGGTTTATTTGCTGGGTGGTGCCTTTGGTGTGGTCATCGTCTATAGTGTGATGAACGGCATTGGTCGGCTGGGAGCAGCCCAGGCCACCACCATTATTCTCATGACACAGCTGTTATCCGCACTGGCAATGGATACCTTCGGTCTTTTTGGTCTTGAGCAGATACCCCTCACCTGGACAAAGCCCGTCGGATTACTGGTGATCCTTGCCGGTATTCTGATTTTTAAAATCGTATAAAACAAAGCAGCAATCTGACATAGCCAACTCCCCCCTCGCCATTTTCCGGCGTGATCCCAATGCCAAGGGACACTACGGAAAATGGCTTTTTACGATCTGCTGAAAAACGGATAGAGGCGGGAGCGCAGCCGATGAAACCACCCTGAGGCGGATTCCCGAACCTGGGAATCCTTTTCGCCTGTTCGGGCCATGAATCCTACTTATCAATGAGGTCAAAAAGCCGATAAATATACAAACGCTGTAAACGAACGTTACAAAAAGGATCAAAAACAACCATTTAGCCCAGTTTCTGAAAATGTTCAAGCTACTGGCTGATGATGGGGGACCAAAAGTCCCGAATTCATCGAATTATCCCAGAAATTTTTTTGAAAGACCATGGCAATGGCAATTTAAAGGTATAATAGGAGCAGCAAAAGAGGATCAACGGACAGGAGGAAACCTCATGGCAAACCCCATTTCTCAACCCCCCGAAAAGTATCAATCCATTACCGATCTCAACGAACTGAAACCAGGGATGGTGATTGCAGAAGATATTGTGAACCAGCGGGGAAATGTGCTGATTGCCTCAGGGTTTGTGGTGGAAGACACACGTAAGCTCATCCAGTTTTTAACCCTCCACAAGGTGGAAGTGCTGAAAGTCCGCCTGAAGCCCCCCCATACAGCCACATATCCGACGGCCACCAATGGCAGTGCGCTGGCGGAACCAACCAGTAAGACGGATGAACCTTCAGTTAAAAAAGAGTCGCCAGAGAAGCCGGATCTTCTCCCCCAAAAAACCGCCCCCGCCCCTGACAGAACAACTGATTCGGCAGATGCCGCTCTCCCTCCGGTGACGTATGCCGACCCGGCAATCATTCAGGCAGAAGAAGAACGAAAAGTGCGACAACGGCGCATCAAGGAAACGAAAGCTTTTCAGGATCGCTACTATGAACAGCGGGAAGCCATCAAAAGTGACTTCGAAAAAATGGTTCATGGAGATCCTGTCACCGGAGAAGAGATGGAAGGCCGGGTTGTGGAGATTCTGAAGAGCTTCGACAGCATTATTAATGTTTTTCAACTCATTGAGAGCATTAAAAAAGATGCCCGGGACCTTTTTGCCCACTATTACCATGTCACCCTGATCAGCCACTACATCGGCACCTGGCTCAACTTCACCACCACACAAATGAAAGATCTGACACTCAGTGCCCTGCTCCATGATATCGGCAAAGAGCAAATTTCTCCCGAACTGATTCTAAAGCGCCACGATCTGAGCCTTGATGAGCAGCTGGAATACCAGAAACATGTGGTGCTGGGTTATGAGTTGGTGAAAAAGTATGATTTCATCACCCATGACATGATGCAGGCCATTCTGCTTCATCACGAACGCAGTGACGGCAGTGGATACCCCCTCGGCTTAAAGCAGGATAAAATTCCGATTTTGGCCAGAGTTATTGCGGTGGCTGATGTATACAACTCACTGACCATGGCTAATGGGGTTGAAAAACGCCGAACCCCCTTTGAGGCCGTTAAAATTCTTGAAAGTGAATATATGGATAAACTGGATACCCGCATTCTCTATATTTTCCTGAGCCGCATCGGGAATTGCTTCCTGGGCCAGGAAGTGAAGCTCAGTGACCAGCGAGTGGGTGAAATCATTTTTGTACCCCGCATTTATATTTACCGTCCAATAGTTAAATTAAAGAATAACAATCAGTTGATTGATTTAAGTCGACCAGAGAACAATAACCTCTACATCCATTCATTTAGCTAGATCATAAAAATGCCTTTGATTTTTTTGCTTGACAAAAACTGCGGACCGTACTAAAATTGAGGACGCTTTCAGAAAAGCGTCTTTTTTTCTGTTGTCCTGGCAAATCACCCAAACGACGATTCGATAAATGATTTCCCGGAAGATGCATGATTCAACAGATGAATTTCTGTCAGAATCCCGCAGAATCCCCTTGCCAGGAAAGACAGAATGCAAGCGGAAGTGTGCTGCCGTTCCGGGCAGACGCTCACCCCGGCTGCAGATTGTGAAGAATGAAGGAGGCACCAATGAAGAAACAAATCGGGCTGTTGATTCCCATGATCATCGGGATGATGCTCATCACCGCCTTTGGGATCCCCCAGGATAAGACTGTGGTGATTGATGCAGGCAGCGAACAGTTTACCTTAAAAACCCGCGTGGAAACCGTCCGGGAGCTATTGGACGAAACCGACCTGATTTTGGCAGAATACGATTACGTAACGCCAGGCCCCGAGGACATCATTGAAAACGGCATGATCATCACCATCCGGTCAGCCACTCCGGTGTGGCTTCAGGCAGATGGCACAGAAGAAAGAATGATGACCACCGAAAACACCGTTCAGGGACTGCTGCAGTCTGCAGGTATTCAACTGGGAGAGTATGACCAGGTGGAACCCGCCATGATGACGTTGCTGAAACCCGAAACCCGGGTAGTTGTCACCCGGGTTCAAAAAGAGTATTATTATGAGACGGTGGAAATCCCCCCCCAGCAGATCACACGCTTTACAGACGAACTGCCGGTGGACGAAACCCGCCTGGTACAGGAAGGCGAAGCCGGGCTCACCCTTGCCCGCCGCGCCCGCATCACCAAAGACGGCCAGCCGGCGGGAGAAGAGCTGGTGAGCACCGAGGTGCTTCGGCCAGCGATGGATCATGTGGAAGAGCAGGGCAGGGAACGGTTGTTAATCACAGGCGACGGTGATCTGATCCGTTACAAGGAAGTATACACCATGACCGCCACCGCCTACGACGCCGGCTATTACAGCACCGGCAAAAATCCGGGTGACCCAGGCTATGGTATTACCCGCAGTGGTACCCGAGTGCGTCCGGGTGTGGTGGCGGTTGACCCCCGGGTGATTCCCCTTGGCAGCACCCTTTATGTGGAATCACTTGGCCGCAGTTCCAGCTATGGCGTCTCTTATGCAGAAGACACCGGTGGCGCCATTCGGGGCAACCGCATCGATTTATATTATGAAAGCCGCAGCGAAGCCCTGCGATTCGGCCGTCAGTCGGTACGGGTCTACGTGCTGGAAGATGATTTAAACTAAACGATAAAATAAGCCTGGACGAGGAACAAGAAAGCAGGTGGCCACATGACTCCCATGGAAAAAATCCGGCGGCTGCAGCAATCCGGGAACTTCCAGTTTACCAAAAGCCTGGGGCAGAACTTTCTCACCGATGAAAACATTCTGCGTAAAATGGCGGTGACTGCAAGGTTGACAAAGGCCGATGCCGTGATCGAAATTGGCCCCGGTGCCGGCATTGTCACAGAAATGCTCCTGCAGGAAGCCGGCAGTGTGCTGGCAGTGGAAATTGACAAATCCCTGATCCCCTTTCTTCAGGAAACTCTGGGGCACTACCCCCATTTCACCCTGTGGCACCAGGACGTACTGAAAGCCGATCTGGCAGGCTGGATCACAGAACAGCGGGAAGCAGGTTTTCAAAGCATCAAGGTGGTGGGGAACCTTCCTTATTATGTGACCACCCCCATCATTATGAAACTGCTGGAAGACGGCCTGGACATCGACCTGATGCTTTTCATGATTCAAAAGGAAGTGGCTCAGCGACTGGCTGCTAAACCAGGCACCAAAGACTACGGTGCGCTCACCGTGGGTGCCCGGTTTTACTGCGAAGCTGAAAAGGTGTTTGACGTTTCTGCCCAGGTGTTCATTCCCCGGCCCAAAGTGGCCTCGGCAGTGGTGCGCCTCACCCGCCATGAAACACCACCGGCAGAGATTCCAGACCCGGCCCTGTTTTTTCAACTGGTGCGGGCTGCCTTTGGCCAGCGGCGAAAAACCCTGCTCAATGCCCTTGGTACCATGCCCGATGCCGTCGACAAGGCAGATGTAGCCCGACGTTTGGATGCTGCCGGTATTGAGGCCAACCGCCGGGGAGAAACCCTCAGCATCGAAGAGTTTGCCAGGCTGGCATCCGTATGGCCTGACAGTTCAGATAATCAGGAACAGGGAAGAGTGAATAGGTTCAAGAAGCAGTGAATAGGTAGCAGGCGGTGCGCGGCATTGAATCAGCAACGGCGAATGGAGAAGGGTAACAGAGATAGAGAATCAGCAGCGTTGGGTAGGAAATGTGTATCAGGCGTTGGCAAGAAATCAACAGGTTGCTTAAAATGTATGCCCCTGAAGGACATTCCTCCGCATTAAGAGGCTGTCCCTCAGGGGTTTCCTTGTGGTATGATGATCATGACACTTAACAATCGGAAAGGAAGATGCCCCATGATCAACCGGCAACGCATGATCGACCAGCTGTTGGAGCTGGTGCGCATTGACAGTCCCTCCAGCAAAGAAGGTGCAGTGGCCCGACGCCTGGAGGAAATTCTCACAGGTTTGGGTATGACCGTGGTGTTTGATGACGCCGGCAAAAAACTGGGAACAGATACCGGAAACCTCATTGCCACCCTGAAGGGAACAACTCCCGGCACCCCCATTCTTTTCAGTGCCCACATGGACACGGTGCAACAGCCCGGTGAGTCTGTGAACCCGGTGGTGGACGGCGACGTGATTCGAAGTGATGGCACCACCATTCTGGGAAGTGACGACAAAGCAGGCATCACTGCTTTCATCGAGGCAGTCAGAGTGCTTCAGGAAAACAAGATACCCCATGGCGATGTGCAGGCTGTCTTCACCATCTGGGAAGAAGGCGGCCTTTTTGGGTCACTGAACCTTGATTACAGTTTGGTGAATGCGGCACGGGCCTTTATTCTGGACAGCGGCGGTGCCATGGGCACCATCATCAACCAGGGGCCTGCCCAAGACCGCATTGAAGCGGTGTTTCATGGAAAAGCCGCCCATGCCGGCGTAGCGCCTGAAGAAGGCATCAGTGCCATTCAAATGGCAGCCCGGGCCATTGATACCATGAACCTGCTGCGTATTGACGCCGAAACCACCGCCAACCTGGGAAGCATTGAAGGCGGCCGGGCCACCAACATCGTCACTCCCGAAGTGCGCCTGGTGGGCGAAGCCCGCAGCCAGAAAAACGAAAAGCTGGACGCCCAGACGGCGCATATGAAAGCCGCCATGGAAAAAGCTGCCAGTGATTTTGGCGGTGCTGTGGATGTCACTGTTGAACGGGTCTATTCTGCCTTCCATGTACCGGCAGAAGCCCCCATGATTCAAACCCTGCAAGAGGTGTTTGTCACCATGGGACTGGAGCCGGTGATTCAAAGCTCCGGCGGCGGCAGTGACACCAATCACTTTAACAACAACGGCATTGCAGCCGTGAACCTGAGTGTGGGCATGGATAAGGCACATACCAATGACGAGTATATTCCCATTAATGACCTGGTGAAGGCCGGTCAAATGGTGGTGGAGATCATCAAGGCCCACGCTTAGCTTTCATGAAAATCAATCGACAACAGCCGGCAGATTTGCGGCTGTTGTTTTGTGTGGTTGTGAACACGTAAAATCTACAGCAACTGATTGTTCACTTCCTCCGCATCTTTATAGCAGTGGCGGCAGTAGCCGGGGGCCACGGTTTGCCATACTTCTTCAGAAGGTCGTCCGGTGGTGGTTTCGTCCCGAACCACCAAGCCATCTTTCATGGTGATGATCCGGTCAGACTTGGCGGCGATATGGTCGTTGTGGGTTACCACCAAAAAAGCGGTGCCCAGCCGGTCGTTGATATCCCGCATGAGTGAATAGACTTGCTCCGTTGTCTCGCTGTCCAGATTACCGGTGGGTTCATCGGCCAGAATCAGTGCCGGTTCATTGATGAGGGCCCGGGCAATGGCCACCCGCTGCTGCTGACCGCCGGAAAGATCGGTGGACTTGTTATTGATCTGTTCTTTTAATCCCACCAGCTCAAGCAGTTCCTTTGCCCGATCTGTTTGGCGGCGGGTGCCGTTTCCCGCCTGAATCCAGGTGGGGATCAGCACGTTTTCCAGGGCGGTGAACTCTGGCAGCAGATGATGAAACTGAAAAACAAAACCGATGTTTCGATTGCGAAAAGCTGCCAGCCTTTTTTCGCCCATACGGCTTACTTCTTCTCCCTGAAACCAGAGAGACCCTTCGGTGGGCTTATCCAGAGCCCCCAGTATATTCAGCAGGGTGGTTTTGCCTGAGCCGGAGTATCCAATAATACTGGCAAATTCACCGGCATGAAAGCCCAGGTCAATTCCTTTCAGCGCCCGGGTTTTCACCACTGTGCCATATACCTTTGTAATGCCTTTGGCTTCCATCAGCCATTCACTCATCATCATCCCTCACTTCTTATACATTAAATTCCACTTTGGCATTTCAACCTGCGTTGCATTGAAGGACACCTTTGCTTTGAACGCTTCTTTTGCATTTCATCCCGCCTTTGCAACGAATTCCGTTGAGATCATTTCATAGGGCATGCTGCATGCCGCTCATTTGGCAAGGAGCCCCTGTATCGGGAAAATACATTGGCAGCTACCCCCGAATTACCTCAATGGGATTGAGACGGGCAGATTTCCGGGCGGGGAGCAGTGCCGATATCACACTGGCCAGCGTGGCAATGACCACAATGGCAGCGGCATAACCGAGATCAAATTCCAGGGGAAACAAAGGTCTACCAGTGGCCTGAGCCGTTCCCCACAGGAAGAACTGGGTGATGACAAAGCCCAGGCCGCTCCCCAGTAAAGCACCGCCGAAGCCCAGAAAGGCTCCCTGAAAGAGAAAAATGCGGCTGGCGCTTCCTGAGGGGGTGCCCATGGCTTTCAAAATGCCAATCTGGCGGGATTTTTGCACCACCGATACCGCCAACACACTGGCAATTCCCAGGGTGACCGCCAGCAGCACAAACACCTGAATGGTGACAGAAGAACTGCTCTGAGCCTGAAGTCCACTGAGAAGATCTGCGTTCTGATCTTTCCAGTTATCCACAGTGACACCGGAAAGCTGTTGCTGGTAAAGGGCGCCCAGCGTGTCGGCAGCAAAGATGTCTGACATCTGCACCTCGATGCGGCTGATATCATCTCCCAATCCCAATAATCGCTGGGCACGTCCTAAATCCAGGAAAAGCCAGGTTTCGTTGAGACTCTGATTGCCCAAATCAAAAACACCGGTAACGCTGAAAGACTGGCGACCGCCTCCCGGCAGCTCCAGGGTGACTTGATCTCCGGCAGCAAGGCGGGCTTCCCGGGCCAATGCGCTGCCCATGAGCAACCCATTGCCCTCCAGAGCCATGGTGCCTGACTGCAAAGCGGATTGCAACTGATAGATGGCATTTGCCCGTTCGGATTCCACTCCGCGAACAATCACTGGCCAGCGCTGGCCGCTTCGAAGCACAAAGCCATTTCCCTGAGCAACAGGAGAAACAGCCGTCAGGCTGGTATCTTCATCCAACAAAACCATAAGGTCGGCCCAGTTTTTCAGTGTGGCATCTTCCCGGCGAAAGTTGCCAGCTGTTGTAACAGTGGCAATCCTCGATTCACTGGGAGAACCAAGCGAATCTGAGGAACTGGAGGATTCAGGCAGCAGGGACGAGGCATCGCTGCCAGAAAAAATCAAGTGGGGGCTGCTGCCCACGGTGGTATTGATCAGATCCCGCTGCAGGCCAGTAATGAGGGTGCCCAGAAAAACCTGCACTGCCACGCCGATGGCAATGCCCAGCAGGATAAAAAGGGTTTGTCCTTTACCTTCCCGAAGAAATCGGAGGGCTACTTTTAATTCAAATCTCATGGAGCATCCCCGCCTTCCGGCGCATCTGCCTCTGGAAGTGCCAGGGAGTCTCCCGGTTTCAATCCGTAGGAGGGGTCAATGATTTGATCGCCGACGGAAAGCCCATCGAGAATCAGCCACTGATGAGCACTCACAGCTTCAGCAGTAATGGGGCGTTCTTTCACCATGCCGTCTTCCAGTACCAGCACCCGCAGGGGATTTTCCTCCCACCTGAAAGCAACGGGCAGCAACAACGCCTCTGATAGCTCCCGCACCTGAATTTCTGCCTGGATGGTCAGATCCTGAATCAGATAATCCGCCTGGTCTTCCAGTGCCAGCTGAATGCGTACCGTGCCGGTGGCTGCATCCACCCGGGGGGCGATGGAAGCCACTCGGGCAGTCACTTCCCTTGAAGGATAAGCCTCCGGCCACAAGCGGGCCGGTTGACCCACCGCCACCAGACCCATTACCCGTTCATCCAGCTCTACTTCTGCATAATAACCTTCATCGGCTGCCAGGATCAGCAAGGGGCTTCCTGGCTGCACCCACTCTCCCGGCTCCACCAGCCGCTCCAGTACCACACCGTTAAAGGGCGCCTGGAGGTTGTACTTGGCCAGTTCTCTCTCAAGGGTTTCCAGGCTGCTTCTGGCCTGAGCCACCGTTGCTGCCGCTTCAGCTGCTTCGGCACCGCCAGCCTCCTGGGCTGCCAGAGAAATTTCGGTGGATCGAATTCTTGAATCCAGTATTTCAAGTGAATTTCGAGTTTCTTCCAAAGGTTCCAAAGGAAGGGCGCCTTGGGAATAAAGTGCTTCCTGGCGTTCCAGAGTGCGCACCAGTTGCTCCCGGTTCAGACTCAGCTGCTCCAGTTCTTCACGGGTGACAGGCGCTGCCAGCTCCGACAGCGAACGGGTGCGGGACTGGGCCAGGGCCAGATTGGCTCGGCTTTCTGCCACTCGCTGGCGGGCATCGCCGTCATCAAGCACTGCCAAAACCTGACCATCACTCACCTCATCACCCTCCGCCCCCTCCAGAGACATCAGCCGACCGGCCACCTGGGCCTGTAGCTGCACCTGGCGGGCCGGAACCATGCGACCGGTGGCACTCAACACCTGCACGAAGGGTGTTGCCTCCATGCCCAGCAGTTCGGGAGGCGCAGGTGTGCGGTCAGGTAATAGAAAAAAAAGACTTAAGCCAATCAGCATTACCAGGACAAGTGCTGCAGTCCATTTCATCCACGGTTTCATTTTCATCACTCCATCTTCAAAAAATTTCAAATCGAAATAAGTTGTTTTATATATTACACAGTACGATATTATTTTTTAATACCCGATCACTTTTGATTCAAACGCTGTTTTGATGCCAGGACAGAAGTGTTCGACACTGGCTGTTTGACTGCCGATCAGGATAAAAGGGCAGAACATCGGCGAAGGTGTTGAGTTTCAAAAGGGGAGATTGTGGGGTTTGAATGAAGTGAATGAAAATTTATCAGAGGAAGGCAACAGACGAAGACAGTAGACGAAGGCAACAGGATCAAAATGATAATTGAATGACAATGTAAGCAGCTTTGTAGATTTTTTCACTTCATTCTGATATAATCGATGGGACTCTGCCAATACTCAGGTAAAAGATTACGGGTGATACATGTCATCAGCCCTCTCAGAACCTTGAAACAACCAGCTAATCAGCGAGTCGAAGCGAACTGCATCGAGTCGAAACAAGTTGGAACGGGCCGGGATGAATTGAGCTGAACTGAGCCGAAACGATTAATCGTGATGGAGGGATAGCCTCCATCTGTATGCACAGATCGAAATTCTGAAACTTTTTTGACTTCATGACGTCATGAAGCATAAGAACTGTGTGAAACTTAAGCGGCAGTAAACAGTGTTGAATACATAAAGACATTCAAGAAGCACTTAATTAAAAGAAGCATCAGGGCAAAAGTCAACAGGTTGATGTCAAAAAGCCAGTGTGGTGGAATATTAAATAGGAAGTGAAGAACTGTGAAAAAACTGTTTCTCAGAGTGTTCCTGGTAGCATTCATCTGCTTTACAATTTTGTTTACAGGTGTTTTTGCTGCGTTTAACACTTACATGAAAGAAGATCATCCCCAGGCAGATGTGCCTGTTGTTCGCGACCGGGAAGACGGTGAGTTTGACCGTCAGCAGGAAGAACCTGTTGAACAGGATGAGCTGAAAAGACTGGTCAACGACAGCAGTCGGGTGAATTTCATCTTGCTGGGAATTGCCAGTGGACTGACAGATACCATGATGTTTGTTTCCTTTGACCCCGACACCAAAAATATGGACCTTATCTCCATTCCCAGAGATACCTACTATCCCCGGGTGGGGTATGATGGCCTTGGGCAGAAAAAAATCAATGCTGCCTACAGCGCACACGGGGCCGACGGTGTGAAAAATGTGATCAGCGATTTGTTATATGATGTGCCCGTGCATTACTATGTGACGGTGACCTATCAGGGAGCCGCTTCGGTGGTGGATGCCATTGGTGGCGTGCCAATTCACATCTCCAAGCGCATGTACTATGAAGATCCGTATGACACACCACCCCTGGTGATTGATTTTGCTGCCGGGAACCATGTACTCAACGGACGTGACGCTGTGAAGTTTCTCCGTTACCGTCAGGCCGCCCCCGGGTCGGGTGCCATGGAACGGAACGGTGACCTGGGACGCATTGAAGCCCAGCAGCAGTTTATGAAAAATGCCCTGGAAAAAGCCCTCACACTGGGGAACCTGCCCACCCTGGCCACCTCCGCTTTCCGATTTGTGCGCACCGATGTGGAGCTGCAGGAAGTGATGCGGCTGGCCAACGCGGCCCGATCCCTGAATCCCCAGGAGAACATGAATACTTACAGTCTGCCGGGTGAACCACGCACCCAGGGCGGCCTGAGCTATGTGTTTCATGACGCTTTGGAAACACGCCGGCTGCTGATTTACATCTACTCCAATGGCGAAAGCGGTCTGGAGGCTGAGCCGGAGGCAGAAGCGCCTGAAGCAGGCAGTGAAACCGGAGAAGCTTCAGAAGTATCGGAAGAAACTGCTGGAAGCGAAGTCACTGACATCACGTCACGGCGACGTTTATGGAATGAAATTCAGATTCAGAGGTTCTTTGATGTGGCCCGGGAGACCAGTTGATAGAGAACAGGGAATAGTGAATAAGAAAAGCAATGAATCATCAGCAGACAAAAATGAAATGTAAAATCGCTTTACGGAAACCTACTGCCTGCATCAAAAAAGAGCACCCCACGGGGTGTTCTCAGACTGTAGACAAAATATGATGAAGGCAAGGGATTTGGTAAAGAGCAGCCTTGGAAATCTTGTCAGTGTTTTTTCGAAAAAGGGAGAAAACCGCCAGCGCCTGCTGTTTGAGCGCAGCGAGTTCAGGCGCTGTTTTCGAGACTTTCGACTAAAAACACACAAGATTGGAGTCAGCTGCCCTGGCCAAAGCCCTTCGTCTTCAACCTCAAAAGAGCACCCCGCGGGGTGCTCTTTCATTTTTTGCTTTTTACGATTCGCGATTCCCGAATCTCTGTTCCCTACGCCTTATCCACTGCGACTCCAGCGATATCCTTGAAGTAAATCAGGTCGGTATACATTTCACCCAGATAAGGTTCGTAACGAACGCCGGCCAGGGTATACTGCTGTTTCTTGCGAAAAGCCAAAGAAGCAAAATTGGGAATGGGGCTGATGATGGTTTCAGCCATGATGGTGGTAATGTCTTTGGGGCGTATGTCGGCGATGAGCCGTTTGTAAAGTTCGCTGCCGATCCCATGACCGGTGAGGTGGGCGCGAATGGCGGTTTTATCAACCACCACAAAACTGTTCAGTCGTTCCTGGTCAAAGAGGGGGTGCCATTTGACCTCCTCAATCCAGTCAGGGTTATCCTCCAGCCATTGATCCCGGGTATAGGCCATTAAAAATCCCACCACCAGGGGTTTTGTCGAACTGGAAACGTTTTCTGCCACATAGAAATGATCCAGGCGTTGTGCCAGTGCAGTGAACTTTTCCATGTAAAAAGCAGGCTCTGAGGCGTAATCATCCACCAGGAACCCCTGGGTGGAGTCTTTATCACTTTTTCCCACAGAAGATGCAATTTGATAAACGGCGCCAATATCGGCTTCCGTCACCCTGCGCACCTTTATATAACTGCGAAACCTCAACTGTTCTTTCTCGATTCGGCCTGGTTGCATCGGGTTCCCTCCTTCTGGCGGCACCGGGGATGACAGTCACTGCCTGACGAGCTGCAGCGGGTAAAAAAACCCTTTATAAGACAGTTATAAAGGGAGCCGCACGAATTATTGCTACCGTCACTATTATAGTACATGGATCAAAGTGTGTCAAACAAGCGATTATCCCTTGCATACCATAGGGGGGTATGGTATAATGAACCCAGATGAGAAGAAAAGTGGAAAGGAGGGAGTTCGTTGCCTGAAGAAAAAAAGCCATCCATGCATTCTGCAGAAGTACAAAAGGGACTGGTGCACCGCCTGAATCGGGTGGAAGGTCAAATCAGGGGCATCAAAAAACTCATTGAACAGGAAACCTACTGTGATGACATTCTCCACCAGCTGGAGGCGGCCCGGTCGGCCCTTCGATCCATTGAAATGGTGCTGCTGGAAAGTCACGTGAAGCACTGTGTAGTGCATCAGATTCAACACGGCGATACCGATGTGGTGGAAGAAATTCTCACCACCATCAAAAAAATCACCAAATAAAACAGAAAACATGTTCAACGGTCGCGGGTGAAGACAAAAGCTTGTGACAAGGGCAGTTGCCTTCATGATGCATTGTCGACAGTCTGAAGCGTGTCAATAGGTCAACAAGGGCTAAAAGACCGGACTCGATTAGTTGAGCAGGCTTGACGATCAGAAACAGAGGCCATACTCAGTAACAGATTCGAGGGTGGATGAAATGGTTCATTCAGCTTTTCATTACAAAGAAAGAAGTGATTTGACATGAAAGAAACTGCTGTAAAAGTAGCCGGCATGAGCTGCACATCCTGCTCTGCCGCCATTGAAAAGAAACTGGGCAAAACTCCCGGGGTTTCCAAAGCTGCCATTAACTTTGCCACTGAGAAGCTGCACCTTGCTTATGATGAAACCGCTATTTCCCTGGAAGAAATCAGCGGCATTGTGGAGAAGCTGGGGTACACCCCCCTGATGGATACCGCGGAGGAGCAGGGATCTCCCACAACCTCTCAGGAACCTGCTGCCGCGTTACCTGCCACCGAAACCAAAACCCTTAAAGTGGCCGGGATGACCTGCACCGCCTGCTCAGCCGCCATCGAGCGGGGGCTGAATAAAATGGCCGGGGTGGAACAGGCCGCCGTGAACTTTGCCGCTGAAAAACTCACTGTCACCTATGACCCTTCACAGGTGCGACTGGCTTCCCTGGAGAAAAAAGTGAAAGACCTGGGGTACGAGCTGCTGCCGGAACAAACCGGCGCCCAGGCCGTTGACCAGGAAGAAGTCATGATGGGTGCCGCCCGCAGTCGTATGCTGAAATCGGCCATCCTTTCCAGTACCATCATGGTGTTGATGATCATCAAAATGTTCGGGGTCCATCCCCCCTATTACCTGTGGATCATTAACCTGCTGGCATTGCCCAATATCTTCCTGCTGGGCCGTCATGTTCACCGGGCCAGCTGGAACGCTGTCAAGAACAAAAGCCCCAACATGGACGTGCTGGTGACCCTGGGGTCTGTTCCCCCCTACCTTATCGGACTCATGGCCTTTTTCCTGCCACTGCAGGCCTTCACAGAAATGGCCAGCAGTATCATGACCCTCCACCTGGTGGGAAAATACCTGGAAACCAGGGCCAAGGGCCGGGCCTCTCAGGCCATCAAGAAGCTCATTGAAATGGGTGCTAAAACCGCCAATATCATTCTGAGCGGGGAAGAAGTGCAGGTGCCTGTAGAAGACCTGCGCCCTGGAGACGTGATGATTGTTCGCCCCGGTGAAAAAATTCCCACCGACGGCCAGGTAATGGAAGGGCAGAGCACTGTGGATGAGTCCATGGCCACTGGAGAATCCATGCCAGTGACCCGTACCGTGGGTGACACCGTCATTGGTGCCACCATCAACAAGCAGGGCGTCATGAAAGTGCAGGTAACCAAAACCGGCAAAGACACTTTTCTGTCTCAGGTGATTCAGCTGGTGGAATCCTGCCAGGGCTCCAAGGTACCCATTCAGGAATATGCCGACCGCATCACCGGCTTTTTTGTACCGGCCATTCTGGTAATTACCCTCCTGGTATTTACCTCCAACCTGCTGTTTCCTGAATTTCATCAGGGCATCCTGATATGGGGAGCTCAGTACCTTCCCTGGGTGCGTCCGGGAGCGGGCACCCTGTCCATCGCCTTTGTCACGGCCACCGCCGTGCTGGTTATCGCCTGCCCCTGCGCTCTTGGTCTGGGAACCCCCACTGCTCTCATGGTTGGCAGCGGCATGGGTGCCGAAAACGGCATTCTCATTCGTAACGGCGAAGCGGTGCAAACCTTTAAAGAGCTGAAAATGATCATTTTTGATAAAACAGGCACCATCACTTTGGGCCGCCCCGCCGTCACTGATGTACAGGTGACGGACGCCGGCGACGAATCCCGGCTGTGGCAGCTGGCCGCCGATCTGGAACAGTCTTCAGAGCATCCCTTGGCCTTTGCCATCATGGAAAAAGCCAAAGAAAAAGGCATGACCCCCAACGCTGTCACAAATTTTGAAGCCCTGCCAGGGTTTGGCATTCAGGGAGAACTGGCTGACGGTACCCGGGCATTCATGGGCAACCGAAAGCTGATGAGCGCCCAGGGCATTGATTTCAGCCAGTGGGAAAATACCATTGCCGCCCTGGAAGAAGAAGCCAAAACCGTGATGCTGGTGGCTGCCGGGAAGGCACTGGCGGGAATCATCGCAGTGGCTGACCCCATGAAAAGCGATTCTGCTGCTGCCATTAAAGAGCTCCATGAGATGGGTATTCAAACAGCCATGGTCACCGGTGACAACCAGCGCACCGCCAATGCCATTGCCCGTCAGGCCGGCGTGGGTTACGTGATTGCCGAAGTGCTGCCGGAGGGCAAGGTGGATGAAGTCAAAAAGCTGCAGGCTCAGTACGGTACTGTGGCCATGGTGGGAGACGGCATCAACGATGCCCCCGCTCTAAAGCAGGCCAACATCGGCATTGCCATCGGCACCGGTACCGACATTGCCATTGAGGCCGCCGATGTGACACTGGTGAAGGGAGAGTTGAGCGGCATTATTTCTGCCATTCTGCTTTCAAAAGCCACCTTTCGAAAAATCAAGGAAAATTACTTCTGGGCCTGGTTCTACAATGCCATTGCCATTCCCGTGGCCATGCTGGGGCTCTTGCATCCCATGATCGGTGCCGCCGCCATGAGCATCAGTTCTCTCAACGTGGTGTACAACTCCCTGCGGCTGAAGCGGGCCAACATCAAGCCGGGATACGTGAAATCCTGATGCATAAACCTTTTAAAATGGGGTATTTCATGAAAGAGGTTTGAAATATTCCATGAAAGAAACTGTAGTCGTTGATAAAAGCGGTTTGACACATTTGCTGAAAATGATTGAAGAATTGAAGACGAGAAAGGAGATGATCCCATGCGTAAACTGGTTAAAATTAAAGGAATGACCTGCGGCCACTGCAGTGCCCGCGTTGAAAAAATGCTGAAGGGACTTGAGGGGGTCACTGATGTGGTGGTGGATCTTGAAGGTGAAAATGCCATCATCAACCTGGCGGCCCCGGTGGATGATGCCCTCATCAGGGAAGCCATCGATGACGCCGGTTACGACGTGATTGCTATTCAGCAGCAGTAAGGGGCTAACGCGCAGCACTGCAATCACTGCAATCACTGCAATCACTGCAATCACTGCAATTACTCCAATAGATGCAATCACTGCAATCGCTGTTTCTGCAGGAACCCAATGATCTCTTTGGGGACACGCTTCGTTCTAAAACGCTCACCATTGTCCTACGCCGGCAGAAGGCTGTTAACAGTCCTTGCCGGCCCTTTTTTTATGGAAGGACAACAGCCTGGGCAAAGAAGCCATGGATAAAGTCTTTTCAAGCTGAATCCTTTTGTCAGGAGGAGAAATGGTGTGAAAGCCTGACGGTTGACCGGAAAGGAAAAAATGAGATACAATGGGGGTAAACATTGGAAAAAGTCTGACAATGAGCCCGCAATCTTTAGCGGTATGGTTCTGCATAAGGTAAGGTGCTGTATAGGTGTGGTTCCATCAATGGAATTGCGCCTTTTCACCCTCACACATTTCCTCAGGCGGTGGTGACAATGAAATTGATGAACCCATCTCATCAGCGAAAACGCTGGTATCCATTGATCGTCTTCCTTGCCTTGTCGGTACTGATGATCTTCGCCGCCTGTGGCCTTGCCCCGGCTTCGTTGCCAGGCGCCACCCATCGCCAAATACCTCCCCTCACCCTCCTCACCAACACCGAAAGCTATGACCCGATACGGTATCATGCGGCCCATCAAATGGCAGACTGGTGGCAACAGCTGGGATTTGAAGTGGAAGTAATTCCCATGGAGTTCAATGAACTCACCCATGCTGTACGAAATTTTGATCCAGAGGAAAAAGACTGGGATGCCTTCACCATGAGCTGGACAGGCCGGGTGGAGCGGGCTGACCCGGATATGTTCATTTACTCCATTGCCCATTCCTCGCAGGCAGGCATCATGGGGAACAACTATTGCGAATACCGAAATGAAGCCTACGATGCCCTGGCTGAAGCCCAGCGCCGGGTCATGAACCCCGATGTGCGCAGAGAAGTGGTGTATGCCGCCCAGGAGAAGCTGGCCCAGGATGTTCCCTATGTGACACTCTTTTACCGCCGGGTGGTGCAGGCCTATCGTCAGGATCGATGGGAAAACATGACTGCCATGGCGGGGGAAGGCATTTACCACGAATGGCTGCCTTTTCATGCCCAGCCTCGAAATGCACACGCTAAAGAGACCATGGCCCGGCTGGTCATCGCCAGCAACCAGGAGCCCTCTTCCCTGAATCCTCTTACCGCCTCCACCGTATGGGAATGGAAGCTGCTGCGCCTGATGTACGATAAACTGGCCAGGGTAAACCAGTATTTTCAGCCGAAACCATGGGCCGCCCGGGAGATCCGCCAGGTGAATGACGTCACCATCGACGTGATTCTACGGGAAGGGATGACGTTTCATGATGGCCAGCCTGTGAGACCTGAAGATGTGGTATTCACCTACGACATGATGCGGGAGCGAGGTGTCACTTATTTTGCCGCTTTTTTAGACCCCATTGAAGAAGTGGTGCTGCTGCCAGACCGCACCATCCGTTTTCGGCTGAAAGAGCCCTATGCGGCTTTCATCACCATGACCCTGGCCCAGATTCCCATTCTGCCGGAGCACCTGTGGTCAGGATTCCTGCCCGAATATGAAAGAGCAGCTCCCACAACACCGGGAGCATCAGAGAATATGCCAGTTCCCCTGGTGGGCAGCGGACCCCTGATTTTTGAAACCTGGGAACATGGAAAACGGATCACCTTTCGAAAAAATCCCCATTATTTTGCAGCCGACGACGTGGACCTTGATGAGCTCATCTACCGCCTTTACCCCGATACAGAAAGCGTGTTTCAGGCACTTCTTTCCGGCGAGGCAGATATGACCGGGGTGAATCTGGAACCGGAACAGCTCTCTAGGGCAGAGGCATTCTCTGAAATCAAAGTGATTCAGGTGCCTGATCTGGGTTTTCATTATCTGGGGTTCAACTGCTCCCGCCCTCCCTTTAATGACCCGGTGATGCGCCAGGCCGCTGCCATGGCCATGGATCTGGATTACCTGATTTCCCAATACCTTGAAGGTCTTGGAGATGTGGGTGGTCCTGGGCAGCCCATTTCCACAGGCAATGTATTCTGGAAAAATCCGGCTGTCACCCAATACCCCTTCGATATCACCAAAGCCAGAGAAATGCTGCATGAAACCGGATACACCTGGGATGAACAGGGCCGGATCTGCTGGAAGGAGTGACCCCCATGACACAACAGCCCCCACCCCGGTTGATCAAACGCACCAAGCTCATCGGCTACCCCATGATCCTGGTAACCCTGGGCCTGATCATCATCAGTGTGGCCGGTGCCTACACCAGCAGGCATTTGATCATAAACCAAATTAAAGAAGATGGCGTCACCCTGGCCCACCAGATTGTCCGCCAGATTCAGGGGAATGAGTCTTCTGTCAGACTGGCCCGGCACATGATGGAAACCCACATTAGCAGTGCCAACCAGCTGGTGGTGGCCAACAGCGATCAGGTGAGCGATGATTACCTCACCCACTTGACACAAATCACTCTTATGGATGAAATCACCTGGCATGATGCTGACGGACAGGTGCTGTTTGCCAGTGACAATTCTCGGCGACGGCCTGTTGCCGCCGGTGATCCTTTATATGCTTTTTTGCGTGGCACTGATCAGGAGTTGATGGAGCCCTTGAGATTTATCAGCTTGACTGGTGAGAACTATCAATACGGTGCCCTGAAGCATCCCAGCGGCAAATTTGTCCGGTCAGGCATTCTGGCAGATAATGTGTTGGAGCTGACCCGGCAGTTCGGCTATCAGACACTGGTGGCACAGGTGGCTGAAAGTGAAAACCTCACCTATGCCCTGGTGGTGGACCGTCAGATGACGGCCATCGCCGACTCTGATCTGAAAGATCTTGGCATTCGTTACGTTCCAGAGGAAGAAGCGGCCATGCAGGCAGCTTTTCGCGGAGCTACAAAGGTAGCAGAGTGGTATGACGAATCCAGAAATGAACGGGTGATGGAGGTGATCACGCCCATTGTCACCGATGGAGAAATCGGCCATGTGCTCATCGTGGGCATGTCCATGGCCTCGGTGTATGACCATTTTCACCAAATGACCCTGATTTTCGTGGCAACGGCACTGGCGGTGCTGCTGGCCTTTTTGTGGCTCCAGCGGCGGCATGTGATGGCACCGGTGAAAGAGCTGGACGCAGGCATCAGCAGCATTGACATCAAAGAACAGATGGATTACCGCATTCAGCTCTCCCCGGGCAATCCTTTCCTGGGTCTGGCGGCCACCATCAACCAAATCCTGGACCGCACCCAACAGTACTTCACCAGCCTCCAGGAAAACCAGCGTGACCTGGAAATATCCAACCAGAACATCACCGAAGCCTACCAGCGCATCCAGGCCTCTGAAGAAGCTCTCAACGATCAGCTGGCCTACATCACAGAGCAGCAGGAATGGATTCAACACCAGGCCTATCATGACGACCTGACACAGCTTCCCAACCGGCGTCATTTCATGGAGCGGCTGGCCAGCTGCCTGCAGCATGAGTTTCAGGGGGCGGTGATTCTGGTGGACACCGATAACTTCAAAAGTATCAACGATACCATGGGGCATATATTTGGAGACAAAGTATTAAAACAGATGGGAGCAGAGCTTGTTTCCCTGCTGGGGGAAAGTGTGTTTCTCTCCAGGTTTGGCGGCGATGAGTTTCTGATTTTACTGGACAGACCCACCGATTCACGACAGGTGGAATCTGTCGCGATGACCATAAAAAGCCATTTCAGCCGGCACTTTTCGGTGGAGGAGACCAGTGTTCATCTGACTCTGAGCATGGGCATTGCCACTTATCCGGAACATGGGCAAGACCCGGAGGCGCTGATCATGAAAGCCGATATGGCTCTTCACCGTGTGAAAACCATGGGGAAGAACAATTATCTTTTCTTTGATGAATCCATGACCAAAAGCATGCGGGAAAAAGCCCGGGTGGAAAACATTCTTCGGGAAGCGCTGGAAACCGACGGTTTCACCCTGCATTACCAAGCCCAGGTGATGGTGGCAACAGGAAAGCTGGCAGGCTTCGAAGCGCTGCTGCGCCTGAAGGACTTTTCGGTGCCCCCCGGCATCTTCATTTCCGTGGCAGAAGAAATAGGGCTGATTCTTGAAATTGGACGCTGGGTAACCCGGGCGGTGATCCGGCAGGTGGCAGCCTGGCAGGAGCAGGAGCTGTCGGTGATGCCCGTATCCATCAATTTTTCAGCCCTGCAGCTCAACGACACCGATTATGTGGATTTTCTAAAGCGGGAACTTTACCAGATGAACGTCTCTCCCCAGCTGATTATGATCGAAATCACCGAAAGTATTTTTCTGGACAACCGGGAAGAGACCCTGCGGTTTCTTCACCAGCTGAAAAACCTGGGCGTGGCAATCAGCATCGACGACTTCGGCACCGGCTACTCCTCCCTCAGCTACCTCACCGAAGTGCCGGCAGATGTGGTGAAGCTGGATAAAAGCCTTATTGACCGATATCTGGAAAAAAACAGCCAGGCAGTTATCGACAGCATGATTGCCCTGATCCACAGCTTGGACCTGGAGGTGCTTGCCGAGGGCGTTGAAGAAAAAGAGCAGTTTTGGCGGCTGGCTTCCTGCGGCTGCGACTATATTCAGGGGTACCTGTTCAGTAAACCCCTGCCGCCGGAAGACGCCGTGAATCTCTTTCATCAGAATTTTACCAGCCTCTTCAAAGAAGCATAGGCTTATGGTAAAATGGGGAAATGACAAGGAGGATTGCCCATGAAAAAAGGATGCCTGATTACACTCACAGTGGCGGGCCTGTTGATCTTCATCAGTGCCGCCCTTGGAATAGGCGCTTACCTGCTGGCCCCTGCGGCCCTGTCTGTCACCGTGCATGAAGATCCCGCAGAAATCACCGTTGCCCCCGGCGACAGCCTGCACCGGGTGTCGGAGCAACTGAAAGAAGCAGGGGTGATTCGCAGTGCCCTCTGGTTTCGCCGCAAAGGCCAGGAGGAAGGCATCGACCGGCTCATCAAGCCGGGAACCCTGGTGATCGAGCCTGGCAGCCACATCGACGATGTCTTCGAAGCCTTAACCATCGACCGCCAGCAGCGGGAACAGGTACGGGTCACTTTTCCCGAAGGCTTCACCCTTTATCAAATGGCCCGTCGGCTGGAAGAGCGGGAGATTGTCGATGCCGAAGAATTTCTGGAAGCCACCCGGCGATACCATGCAGCCGGCGACTATTCCTTTGATGCCAGTCAGCTCTATTTTCCCCTGGAAGGCTACTTGTTTCCCGACACCTACCAGTTTGAAGTGGATGCCACCGCCGATGAAATTGTCGCAGTGATGGCCCGGCAAATGGAAAAAGTGCTCACCCCAGAGTGGCGCCAGCGGGCAGAAGAAATGGGGTACACCACCCACCAGCTGCTGACCCTGGCCTCCCTCATCGAAAAGGAAGCCTTTGGCGATCATGAACGGCCCACCATCGCCGGCGTGGTATATAATCGGCTGGAAATCGACATGCTTCTTCAGTTCTGCTCCTCAGTGCTGTATGGACTGGATGACGGTCAGGAGCTGGCTACCCGCCTCCTCTACCGGGACCTGGAAGAACCCCACCCTTTTAACACCTACAAATACAAGGGCCTCCCCCCTGGCCCCATTGCCAACCCTGGCAGGGCTTCCATTGAAGCGGCCCTTTACCCTGAAGACAATGACTATCTCTACTTTGTGGTGGGCGACGGCGGCCACAATTTCAGCCGGGAGTACCGGGACCACCTTCAAAATGTGGAGGCCTACCGCAACCGAAGTGATGAGTAAGGTGGCGACCATGATGATGGTCTGAATAGAAAGATGCACTATGAAGAAAGCAGCAGCCAGCGGGGTGATGATGTCGACAGACAACCCAGGCGTGCTGCTTTTTTGAGATAAAAAAACAGCACGCGCAAAAAAGCTGTTGAAAAATGTGCTGCAGGGCACTTCTTGTGAAAAGTTACCTGGTGCAGTGAACCGGGTAAATACATAGTGATAATGAGAAGGATGATGACAATGACAAGAATGACAATAATGGAAATGTGACAACGCAAGGACAGC
Organism: Anoxynatronum sibiricum; assembly: GCF_039414295.1. NCBI lineage: Bacteria > Bacillati > Bacillota > Clostridia > Eubacteriales > Clostridiaceae > Anoxynatronum > Anoxynatronum sibiricum. Next base: position 170,965 of record NZ_JBCITM010000005.1, read on the forward strand.
TTTAAAATCGCCGGTGACAGGGGATTGGATAGATTTAGAGGAACCAATTAAAAGGGAGAAAAGGAGGTGACTGGCATGAATCGAAAACGAGTACTTATCTTGCTGGTGGCTGCGGCAGCGCTGGGCATCTATCTCACCGCCGCCGACAGTCTCGTTGCCTGGATCGCTTTTTTTCGCCCTGACGACATTCAGGAGCTGGTGCGGCATTACGGTTTCTGGGGAAAGCTGTTGTTTTTTGGACTGGCCGCCATCCGTCCCTTTTTATTCATGCCTGTTTCCGTCTTTTTCATCACCGGCGGCATTGCCTTTGGCACCCTTCAGGGATCAGCCCTGGCCATCGGCGGTCTGGTAATCTCCTCCAGCCTCTGCTACTGGCTGGCCCACCGTTTCCAGTGTCTTTTCTACAAAATCGTTCATGAAAAATACATCCGCAAGGTGCAGGAGGCCGCAGCCACCAATCTGGTGAGCAAAACTTTTTCCCTGCGGGTTTCTCCCGGAATGCCCTTCGACATCATCAGCTACGCCGCCGGTCTCACCAACATCTCCTATCGAAAATTCATCTGGGGCACTTTTCTGGGGGCCATTCCCAAGGGAGTGCTCTACACCTACCTGGCAGACAACCTGGACAACTACTTTTCTCCCCAAACCATCACTGCTTACTCGCTGCTGCTGGCCATCGCCCTGGGCCCCCACCTCTACCACTGGGTTCAGAAAAAACGCCGGCCAAAAGAAGCTGGCACCAAAGAGAATGGTACCAAAGAGAATGAAGTGCCGGTGCCTCCCTGGAAACCACCAGATTGTTGAAGGATTGGTGTGGTTGCGTTCTTCTGTTGGGGAAGGGGATAGATTGATTGTTCACGACTGTTGAGGCAACGTGATTGCCTTTCGACAGTGTTTCAACTGAACTGATACAAGATGACAAATGATGAAGCACCCCTTAAAATTGGCAAAGAATTTTAAGGAGGTGTTTTTGCTTTTTTATGTATCATAATGAGACGAGCTATAATGTGAGTCATCAGAAATGATCAAGCAGACAGAAAAAATAACAAAATTGCTTGCATTATTAAGAAAGAGGAAATATAATCATAACGAGACAAATAAACAATGAGTCTCAAAATGATACTAATAACAAAAAGGGATGGAGGAAAAGTGAATGACAACCATCAATAACCAAAAGAAAAAACAGGAAGATGACGTAACGGCACTTCTGAGGGGTGCCATTGAACACCGGGCCACCTGGATGGGATTGACTTATCTGGCGGCGAAAGAGGCCGGATGTGATGCAGAAAAAATAACCCGGGCGGCCATCAGAAAAACGGGCAATATTCATGGCGCCAACATTAAGAAAGCCATGGAAAAAGGAGAAAGTCTGGTTGATTTCAGACATGCCTTCTTAACCAGTCATGTCATTAATATTTTTGAAATGGACATTAAAGAGCTGGAGACAGAGAACTTTAAAATTGAGTTCAATTATTGCCCGCTGGTGAGTGCTTGGCAGAAGCTGGGAATGGACAACGAAACCATTGATCTTCTTTGTGACATGGCAATGGATGGTGATCGTGGCATTGCAGAAGCTATCGGAGCAACCTTTGAGCTGGGTGACACCATTGCCAAGGGATGTGCCACCTGCAAGCTTCATTTCTCCAAATAAGGCAGGCAATTAAAACCAGGACATAACGGATTTGCTAAGGCTGACACAGCATTTCTGAAACAGTTGACCAGTTGATCATGAACAGGAATGAGAGGAGCTTAAAGATGAAAAAAACAATCAGTTTAATGTTGATCCTTGCCTTGGTTCTCGTCAGTATGACTGGCTGTGGAAGCAGCTCAACAGATGCCGGATCGGTTAAAATGGCAATAGCAGCACCGATGACCGGAGATTTTGCAGAATACGGCACCGGTTTTCGAAATGCGGTTGAATTGATGGTCAATGAATGGAATGAAAACGGCGGTGTATTAGGTCAGCAGATAGAACTGGTGGTCTATGATGATAAAAATGATGGTGAAGAAGCAGCCACCATCGCAGAGCGAATTGCCTCAGATGACAACATCATGGGAGTGGTGGGGCACTTTGCCAGTGGTGTCTGTATGGCGGCAACACCCACCTACCAGGAAACAGGCATCGTGAATATCTCTCCTTCTGCATCTCATCCCGACTTCACAAAAGAAGGGGATTACATTTTCAGAAACAACACCGTGATCAATGTGGAAGCTGAAGCAGCCGTGGCAATTGCAACAGAGCTTTACGGAAAAAGCAAAGTGGGCATTCTGTCAGTTCGGAACGACTGGGGTGCCAGCACCGCTGAAATTACAAAGGAACTGGTGGCAGCCGCTGGTGCAGAGGTGGTGGATCATCAGGAAATTCTGGATGGCACCGTTGATTTCAGTCCAAACATTTCGCGTCTTCACAATGCTGGTGCAGAAGTGATTATTGTGGCAGCCATGTATAATGTGCTGGGACCCTTTGCATCTCAATATCAAGATGTGAACCCGGATATTCAGTTTGTAGGATTCTCCAATGCGTATAGCCGTCAGCTTATTGAACTGGCCGGCGACAGTGCAGAAGGTATTCACTTCCCCACCCAGTTTTTCGACGGTTCCACAGATGAAAACGTTGTCGCCTTTGTTGAAGCTTACAAAGAAGCGCATGGATCAACACCCAGCAGCTTGACCGCCCAGGCCTATGACAGTGCAGGCATTATCCTGACTGCCATTCAAAACGCGGGTGAACTGGATCGTGCTGCCATTCGGGATCAGGTGGCAGCCATTGAATACAATGGTGTCACAGGGTTTACAACCTTTAATGAATCCAGAGATTCAGTACGGCCCTTCACAGTGGTGAAAATTCACCAGGGAGAGTTTGTGGAAGCAAGATAAACCGATAACATTAAGTGATATGCAAACCTGCAGGGATGCCAAAGCAGATGATGCGCCGCATCCCTGCAGCCAACAATCTTTAATGATACCAACACCGAGACAGGAATGTAGTGACAAAGAAGCGATGGGGTGAACGAATGGTAATGGAACAGTTGATTAATGGACTGACCATTGGAATTATCTACGCTTTAATTGCTGTGGGTTACTCCCTTGTTTTTGGCATATTAAGGCTGGTGAATTTTTCCCATGGGTCCGTTTATGCTTTTGGCGCACACATGTCATTGCTTTTTATTTCCATGGAGTTCGGAATTGTACCGGCGGTCATTGCCAGTATGATTTTCACGGGAATGCTGGGCATTGCCATCGACAAACTTTCTCTGGAGCCCCTGCGAATGAAAGGCTCCAAACCAATTGCCGCACTCATTACAACCATCGGCATATCCTACATCATTCAAAACATGCTGATGATTGTTTTTGGCAGTGAAACAAAGAGTTTTCCCCGGCTGTTCAACTATGGAACAGTTCATATTTTTGGAGTTAATGTGGGAAGCACACAAATCGCCATCTTTTTCATCTCATTAGTTCTTTTGGTGGCTTTGACGGCAATTATCCATTACACAAAGGTAGGCCTGGCCATGAGAGGCGTGGAGCAAAATGCCAAAGCATCGTATCTAATGGGAATCAATGTCAATCGAGTGGTGACCTTCACCTTTTTTCTGGGAGGCGTTTCTGCTGCCATTGCAGGCACTTTGGTGAGCGGCTACTACCAGATGGTGTCACCGGGAATGGGATTTATGCCAGGGCTGAAAGCGTTCTCAGCAGCGGTGCTGGGCGGCATAGGAATCCTGTACGGATCCGTCATCGGCGGATTGGTGGTGGGCATTTCCGAGACCTTTGCAGCAACCTATCTCGGCGGCAGTTACCGGGATGCAGTGGCTTTTATTATTCTGATTCTTGTTCTTCTGGTTAGACCCAACGGTTTATTCGGAAAGAAAGGCATAAAGAAGGTGTGAATCCATGGATGAGTTGAGGAGATTAATAAAAGAAAAACGCATACCGCTTTATCGTAAAATGGATCAGTACCGGAACCACATCATTGCAGGGCTGTTGCTGTTGCTGCTGGCACTGCCTTACCTGCTGAACTCCCAGTATATCATGCGCATCATTATCATGATCTGTGTCTACAGCATGCTTGGCATGTCGCTGGGACTGATCACAGGCTATGCCGGGCAGACCTCCCTGGGGCACGCAGCCTTTTATGCCATTGGAGCCTATACGTCGGCGATTATTAGTGTGACCTACGGCGTCAGCTTTTTTATCACCGCTCCCATCGCGGCCTGTGTCGCTGCATTAATGGGGCTTTTGCTCGGACTTCCGACGTTAAGACTCTCCGGAACGTATCTGGCGATCACCACGCTGGGATTTGCAGAAGTGGTGCGGATGATCTTTCTTAACTGGGAGAGGGTCACCAATGGCCCCCTGGGCATTTCCAGAATCCCGCGACCGGTCTTTTTTGGCATTGAGCTGACGATTGCAAACAACGGCATGTATTACCTGGTGCTGGCGCTGCTTCTGGTGACCACCCTGGTCATGCATTTCATTGTCAGGTCCAAATTTGGACGAGCGCTGACAGCCATACGGGATGATGAAGTGGCGGCAGTCATGATGGGCGTACGCACCACTTATTACAAAATCATTGCGTTTGTCGTGGGTGCTTTTTTCGCAGGCCTGGCCGGTGCTTTCTACGCACACATGATTCGATTTATCGATCCAAACACCTTCACCTTTGATACATCAATCCTGATCCTGAGCATTGTGATTTTGGGAGGAATGGGAACCATCAAGGGAATGTTTTTAGGAGCCATCCTGTTGATTAGTTTTCCTGAACTGCTGCGTTTTGTTCAGGAGTATCGCTTTGTGTTGTATGGGCTGATATTGGTGCTCATGATGCGATTCCGTCCACAGGGGCTGCTGGGTGGTCAGCAGAAAACGGATTATGCCTTTCCCAAGGGGATGAAGGTTGACAATCAATGAGGAGAAGGGCAACCGATCAGAATCCGATAAAGGAAGGTACTGACTATGGCATATCTATCCATCGATAATATTTCAATGCATTTTGGCGGTCTGGTGGCATTGGACGATGTCTCCATTCAGGTTGAACCCGGCGAAATCGTCAGCATCATCGGGCCAAACGGAGCGGGTAAAACCACTCTGTTCAATGTCATTACCGGTGTGTATAAACCCACCGGAGGAAGCATTCATTTTGAAAATCAGCCAATCCACAATAAAGAGCCCCAGGAAATTGTCAAAGCAGGGATCGCGCGCACCTTTCAAAACATTCGTTTATGCAAAGACATGCGCGTCATCGAAAATGTGCTCTTGGGAATGCACACCCACACAGACTATCATTTTTGGGATGTGGTCTTCAGAACAAAAAAGTTTAAAACCATCGAACTTGAAAAGCACGAAGAAGCCCTGCGGATTTTGACATCCATCGGCCTTCAGGATCAAATACACAACTATGCAACGAATCTTCCCTATGGTGCCCAAAGAAGACTTGAAATATCCAGGGCCATCTCCACAAAAGCCAAAATCATCCTGCTGGATGAACCTGCGGCGGGCATGAATGAATTTGAGACCGACGCCCTGCTGGATTTCATCATGGAGCTGAAAATACAAGGGTTCACCATTATTCTCATCGAACATGATATGCGGTTGGTGATGAATATTTCCGACAGAATCTATGTCATTGATCATGGCAAAAAAATTGCGGAAGGGCTTCCGAAAGACATTGCCAAAAATCCCCGAGTCATTGAAGCCTACCTTGGAAGGAAGGAAGAAAATGCTTAAAGTCACGGATATCCATACTTACTACGGAAATATTCATGCACTCAAAGGGATCACGATGGAAGTTCACCGGGGCGAGATTGTCACCCTCATTGGGAGCAATGGAGCAGGCAAGAGCACCACACTGTCCACCATCACCGGCCTTGTGCGCTCAAAAATGGGATCCATTTTTTTCGAAGATAAAGACATTACGTCACTCAGCCCCGATCAAATTGTTAAAAAGGGAGTCAGCCTCACCCCTGAAGGGCGGGAAGTGTTTCCCGCATTAACGGTGGAGGAAAACTTAAAGCTGGGCGCTTATATACGCAAAGACAAAGACGGAATACAGTCTTCTTTTGACCGTGTGTATGAGTTGTTTCCCCGTCTGCATGAGCGGAAAAAGCAGACGGCGGGAACGTTGTCCGGAGGGGAACAGCAGATGCTGGCCATTGGAAGATCCCTCATGACAGCTCCCCAGCTGCTGATGTTGGATGAACCCTCGCTGGGGCTTGCTCCAAAGCTGATCGAAACCATTTTTGAGCTCATTGTATCCATCAACCAACAGGGAACCACCATTCTGCTGGTCGAACAGAACGCAAATATGGCCCTTGCCATTGCAAATCGCGGATATGTTTTGGAAACAGGAAAGATCATATTGTGCGATGATGCCCGGGCGCTGCAGGAAAATGACGAAGTGCGAAAAGCATACTTGGGAGATATCCTTCAATAAACCAGGAAAGGAAGAGACGCGATGAAAAAAATCATTAACCATCCCGATCATGTGGTGACGGAAATGCTGGAGGGAATGGCACTGGCACATCCGGAAGTGGTTTATTTTAAAGAGGCTGAGGTCATTGCCCGGAAAGAAAAGAGTCACAAAGTGGGGCTGGTTTCAGGCGGCGGCAGCGGGCATGAACCCTCCCACGCGGGATATGTGGGAAAAGGCATTCTGGATGCGGCAGTTGCCGGCAATGTGTTTGCATCACCATCACCAGACAGGGTGTTAAAAGGCATTCAGGAGGCAAACAGCGGAAAAGGAGTCTTATTGATCATCAAAAACTATTCCGGTGATATCATGAACTTCCAGATGGCGCAGGAACTGGCAGAAATGGAAGGCATTGAAGTGGATCATGTGGTTGTGAAGGATGATGTGGCAGTACCCGACAGCACCTATTCAACAGGACGGCGAGGAATCGCCGGGACGGTTTTTGTTCACAAGGTGGCCGGCGCCAAGGCAGAAACGGGTGCTTCCCTTCAGGAAGTGAAGCAGGTGGCAGAAAAAACCATCGCCAATATTCGCAGCATGGGCATGGCCATGTCTTCCTGTGTGCTGCCAGGGGTGGGAACACCCAGTTTTACACTGGGTGCTGATGAAATTGAAATTGGAATGGGGATCCATGGAGAGCCTGGCATTGAAAAAAGCCCGGTGCTCCCCGCCAAAGAAATCGCCAAAAAATTGGTGGAGCCCATCCTGAACGATTTTGAAAAGATGAGTGGCGAAGTGGCGGTCATGGTAAACGGACTGGGATCCACCCCCCTCATGGAACTGTACATTCTCTTCAGAGAGGTGACTGAACTCCTGAAGCAGCATGACATATCGGTCTATCGAGCCTATGTGGGTAACTTCATGACAGCTCTGGAAATGTCGGGTGCGTCGCTGACGCTGCTGAACCTGGATCAGGAACTGAAGGCGCTAATCGATGCACCTTGCCAGACGCCGGCAATGAAAGGATAGGTGATAGTGATGTCATTTCAATTGAAATTGACAAATGAGCAATATCTCTTGTACCTGGTAACGTTTATGAAAAAGCTTGAAAAAGAAAAGGATTACATCACCCAATTGGATTCAGTTACCGGAGACGGTGATCACTGGGTGAACATGGATATGGGATTTCGGAAACTGATTGATCAAAAATCAGACCTGGAGGCATTGACTTTTGGAGAAATGTTCAAAAAAATTGGCATGACCATTATGTCAACAGTCGGGGGATCGTCCGGCGTCCTCTATGGAAGCGGTTACATTCGGGCAGCCCAGACAGTTGGCGATGTGCAGGAACTGGATGCGACAAAGCTTGCCGACATGCTGCAGGCGTTTTTAAACGCCATCATGGAACGTGGGAAAGCCAAACCAGGTGACAAAACGATGATTGACACCCTGCATGGCGGTGTGGAGAGCATGAGACAAAAGCTGGCAGAGAATGCCGATGATGCTGCAGTGCTGCAAGCCCTGAAAAGCGGCGCACTGGCAGGAATGGAGTCAACCAAAGAAATGGAAGCCGCCAAGGGAAGAGCTTATTATCAAACCAACAAGGGTGTCGGAAACCTTGATCCGGGAGCGGTTACCATGTATTATCAAATTGAAGCGCTGGTAGACGTGCTGATGAGTGACCAACGCTAAATACCTGTCAGCAACAGCCAACTGAAGCTTGTTGCCCAATGGGAAGGGTGATTTGAATGAATTTAATGCTGATGCAAGATGTGATTGTGAAGTATTCGGAGGCAATTTCAACAGTTCTTGATGTTGATGTGGTGATTATTGACCGCTATTACACCAAAATAGCCTATACAACCAGAAACGTGAGTGATGCCCTTCCCATTACCAGTACCACCGTTGTCGGCGAAGCCATGAACAAAGGTGAAGTTATCATTATCGAAAACAAAGAAAACTATCCCATCTGTCAGAATTGCGAAGATGCTTCTGAATGCATGATTGCAGGCATGATCTCTGTTCCCATCTTCTCGAATCATAAAGCAGTGGGAGCGGTGGCGCTCCTGTTCCATAAAGCGAATCAGACTGACGTTTTCAAAAATGTGGGCCCGGCAGTTCATTTTGTTGAAATCATAGCGGATCTTATCAGTTCAAAACTATTGAATATTGAAGATATGGAACGCCTGCGACTCACCAGTTATGATCGGGAGAGTATTATCAATGCGGTGGATGATGCCATTATCTCCTTCGATGTTGCAGGTAAAGTATCGTATTACAACAAACGGTTCACCACAGAGTTTCCAGTGACAGGGCCGCTTGAAGGGAAGCAGTTCAGCGATATTTTTCATCACTCCCGGCTGGATGAAATCTACCGATCGGTCTATGATGAGTTAAACCGCCCTCTCTTCTATGAGTATCAGCAAAAGACCTTTATTGGGAGTGTGACCAAAAAAAACCGAATGGTGAACGGTATCAAACAAGGCAGCATCTTCATTTTTAAAAACTTGAATGCCAACTTCATTTCACTGCGAAACTTGCTGGATCATGGTGCTGAAATCGGATTTCAACATCTTGTGGATGCAGATGAAGTGTTTCAAATCGAAATTGAAAAGGCTAAAGAAATGGCAGTCACAGATGATGATATTCTCATCGAAAGCGAGCCGGGGCTGGAAGTCAACGAACTGGCACGTGCCATCCATAATTATTCGGATCGATCAGAAAAAGTATTCAAAAAAATTGATTTTGCCCAGCTGACAATGAAAGAGATTGAAAGTACAATGTTGGAGTTTAGAGTTTACAGTGAGGGTAATAATTTTCAAATTGGCGATTTAAATATGGCCAATGGCGGAACCGTTTTTCTCAGGAACGTTCAAAGAATGCCATTATTCACGCAATCTTTTATCCTTCAAATTGTCAAAGGAAATTCTGTGTACAGTGAATCCTTTGGGTTGCATCGTGTGGATCTGCGGTTCATTGTGCACTCAGAGGTGCCTCTGGAGCCGTTGGTGAAAGCGGGTCATTTTTCAGAAGCCCTCTACCATCGCATATCGGGTCGAAAACTGACAATCCCCCCGTTAAGAAAAAGGAAAAAACGCATTCGTCAAATATTACTGCACATATTTGAAGAGATGAAAAGAGTCTATGAGAATCGTGACATTCGACTGTCATCAGAGGCAGTGGAAGTGCTGGCAAATTGTCATTGGCCTCAAAATCGCATTTCAGTTGAAGCCGCCATGGAGAAAATTGTTCGCCTGGCCAATGTGAAGCTGGTAACAGAAGAACATGTGGTACAGGTGCTGCCAGATGAATTTGAGCGAAAGAACGGTCGTTTTGAAACCTACCAGATGGAAGAAATTGAAAGAAAAATCATCATCGAATTATTGCAAAAGGGATATGAAAAAGAACGCATTGCCCGTGAAATGGGCATTGGAAGAGCGACACTTTATCGAAAAATGGATAAATATGGGATTTGTGCTGAAGACCACACGGCAGAAAAAATTGTTTTCTTGAAAAGATAACTTAAATCGTAGGAGTTGAAAGAGATTGAACAACATCAATTCTCATAGGACTGACCAATCGTTAAAATTGTCTGATCGTATTGCAAATGTGTTGAAACGCGAAGTTGTGCTGGCGGTTGGATGCACAGAACCGGTTGCCATCGCACTGGCGTCCTGCTATGCGACGAAGCATCTGACAAGTGAATTGAAAAGAATTCATTTAAAAGTGAGCGGCAGTGTTTATAAAAATGCAAAAGCGGTGGGAATTCCGGGCACTGAGCAAACGGGAATCGAAATGGCCATTGCGCTGGGAGCATCAATGGTGGAGCCGGTGTTTGATTTGAAAATACTTTCCAAGGTCACCGAAATTGAACAGAAACGAGCACAGCTATTGATGGAGAAGGTTGACATTAAGGTAGAAATATTCTATGACCAACCCAGCTTATGGATCGAAGTGGAGGCAGAAACATCCTCCGAATCTGGCCGGGCGATCATTAAAGACAGGCATGATAACCTGGTCTATCTCGAGATGAACGGGAAAACAGAAATTGATTTGCTTCAGGAGTCATTAAGCTCCCTTCCGCCATTGGATCATCTGCTGGATGTGACACTGAAAAATCTGATGAACACCATTCGGGAAATGTCATTGGCAGAACTGAGTTTTTTGCTGGAAGGCATTGACTACAACATGAAAATGGCCGATTTTGGAATGCAGATGGATCGGGGTTTGAAATTTGGAAAATCATGGCAACGTGTTATGAAAAAAGGATATGGATCAAACGATGTTGGAAGTTTAATCAACATGTATACAACGGCTGCATGTGATGCGCGGATGTCGGGCGTTCAACTGCCAGTCATGACCAGTTCAGGAAGCGGTAACAATGGCCTGATTGCAGTGATTCCCATTGCAACGCTGGCAGATAAAATGGGCGTAAAGGATGAAGAAAAAGCCAGGGCACTGGCCATCAGTCATGTGACAAACTCAAAGGTAAAGCATCATATCGGACGGCTTTCACCTGTCTGCGGATGTGGTGTTTCTGCTGGTGCCGGAGCAGCCGCTGGAATGGCTTACCTGATGGGAGCATCCACCGAAGAAGTTGAGTACGCAGTCATCAACGTGATTTCCAGCCTGGCCGGCATGATTTGTGATGGTGGAAAAGTGGGGTGTGCACTTAAACTGTCCGCCAGCGCATCCATGGCCTGGCAAAGTGCGCTGCTCGCTGTGGAGGGAGTCAGAATCCCGGCAGGAAACGGGATTGTCGGTGATGACGTGGAATCCACCCTTAGAAACCTGGAAAGTGTCAGCATCGAAGGAATGCGTCAGGTTGACCGGGCGATCATCGGGGTCATGTAAAGTCCGGCAGATGAAAACAATCAGTTACTGGGAGGTCGGCGGTATGTATGGTGCTCAAGTAAGGAAACAAGTTGATCAACTATCAGAAATGATAGGAAAAACGCCTCTTCTTAGAATAACCTACCGCCTTCGTGGCGAGGTGTATTCTCTATACGCCAAGGCAGAACACTATAACTTAACAGGCAGCATCAAAGACCGAATGGCACTTCATATCATCAGGAAGGCTTATGAAGAAGGCGCCCTTAACCCCGAAGACATGATTATTGAAGCCACCAGTGGAAATACTGGTATTTCATTCTCTGCCATTGGAAGAGCGCTGGGCCACCCCGTTATGATCTTTATGCCAGACTGGATGAGCCATGAACGAAGGAACCTTATTCGAAGCTTTGGGGCCGACATCTCTCTGGTAAGCAGCGAAGAAGGTGGTTTTTTGGGCAGCATTCAAATGGCAGCAGATAAGGCTTTGGAGCTGCAGAGCGCTTTTTTGCCGAGACAGTTCTCCAACGAAAACAACAGCAATGCACACTTTTTGTCCACCGGCCCGGAGATTGTCGAACAGACTCAGCGGCTCAATGACCGTCTCCAGGCTTTTGTAGCGGGAGTCGGAACCGGGGGCACTGTCATGGGGATAGGAAAATTCTTAAAAGGGTATGATCCCAAGGTGCAGGTGTATCCGCTGGAGCCCTTGAACTCACCCACCTTATCAACCGGGCACAAGATTGGCAAACACCGTATTCAGGGCATTTCCGATGAGTTCATTCCAGATATTGTCCGGCTGGATCAACTGGATGAAATCATAGGCGTTGACGATGGTGATGCCATTATCATGGCCCAGAAAATGGCAAAAGACCTGGGGTTGGGGGTTGGTATCTCTTCAGGTGCAAATGTGCTGGGCGCCATCAGCGTGCAGCAGCAATCTCAAAGCAATCAATGTGTGGTAACTGTTTTGCCTGATGATAATAAAAAATACCTCAGCACCGATTTAATGAAACCGGAGCCCGCTAAGGAAGGGTTTTTGGCACCGGAAGTTGAGCTGCTGGATTACCAAGTCTGTCGGTGATCCTGAGTGATAATAAGGACCTGCCTTCTGGCAGCTACCCAACTGCCAGGGCAGTATGGTTGCCAGAAGGCAGGTTCTTTTGATATACTGAAAAAAGCAATGAGAATCAGCAACGAAATTCATCATTTTCATAAGAGGACCATCAATTGCCATCAGATGACAATTTCATGATTTTTTCAGGTGCTCCCTTTGGGAGCTAAACGGGAAAGGGGTGAAAGTCCCCTGCAGCCCCCGCTACTGTCAATGCAGATGAAAACGGCAACATACCCACTGAAACCTACGGGTGATCACTAAATGATCATATCCAATGTTTTGGGAAGGGGCCGTGAGTAAGAGGAAGCATAAGCCAGGAGACCGGCCTGAAAACACCTGCTCACGCTTCGGAGGGAAGCACCTGAGGGATGGCGCGGCCAACGAATCACTGGCCACCGGAGCCCATACACCGGCACACCGCACCGAGTCCTTGAGGACCCGGTGTTTTTTTGTGGCATGTGGCATAGGAAATAGCATACGCAAAAAACTGTGGACAACGTTTTTTTAAGGTTTTGCTATTCTATACACTATTCCTTATCACCTATCCACTGAAAAACTGCTGTAGGCAGTTTTATTCTGAAAGGAGCATGAATCTATGAAGGAACAAGTCAACGCTGTCACCAAAGAAAAAAAAGGCCTGCTGATTCTGGCCCATGGCAGCAAAGTGAAAGAAACAGACGAAACCGTGAAGCGGCTGGCAGAAGCAGTGAAAATTCAAACCGCCGACACCTTTGATGCCGTGGGGTATGGGTTTCTTCAAATGGCCAACCCCACCATGGCAGAAGCCGCCCGGAAGCTGGCGGAAGCCGGCGTCACCCGCGTTCACATCGCCCCCTTCTTTCTGTTTCGGGGCAATCACCTGCGGGAAGATATTCCCGAAGAACTGGAAAACCTTAAAAAAGAGTACCCTCACCTGAATTTCACCATGGGAGGCTCCATCGGCGACCATCCTGCCATGACCCGGGTACTGCTGGATCAAATCGAAAAAGATCTCAGTGCCTAAAGGCTTGCTTTCTTAAAAAGCACATGTGACAATAATCTTTATAGGCGTTGCAGATGATTGGATCAGCGGGGCCTATCATTTCAGAGATGTGATGCGTCACATCATCAGGAGGCGATTTCATGGCAAGCACCCCCGGATTTGTTCTCGCCGGCACCCACAGCGGTGTGGGCAAAACCACCCTCACCCTGGCCCTGCTCCAGGCCCTGAAAAACCTCAACCTGCCCATTCAGTCATGCAAAGTGGGGCCAGATTTCATTGACCCCCGGTTTCACGAAGCGGTCACCGGCACCCCCGCCTACAACCTGGATGCCTGCCTGCTGGGGGATGACACCATGGTGAACCTTTACGGTGAAACCCGCCTGCCTGGCCACCTGACTTTGGTGGAAGGCGTCATGGGCCTTTTCGATGGCCGGGGTAGCCGCCACGAAGGCAGCAGCACCGCCTGGGTGGCCCGGTGCCTGGAGCTGCCCGTGGTGCTGGTCATCGACGGCGGCGGTCTTTCCACCAGCGCCGCTGCCCTGGTGAAAGGTTATCGGGACTACGACCCCGCCGTGAAGCTGGCCGGGGTGATTGTGAACCGCATCAGCGGCGAAAAACATTACCGGTTAATCAAGGAAGCCATTGAAAGAGACACGGGAATTCCCTGCCTGGGGTGGATGCCCCGGGAAGCTTCGTTCCATTTGGAAAGCCGTCATCTGGGCCTGGTTCCCGCCATTGAGGTGGAATCCCTGCGCCAGCAGATTCAGGCCATGGCCCAGGCAGCAGCGGCACACATTGAACTGCACCGCCTCCCTGGTGTGGCCCAGTGTATGGACGCCTGCGTTTCCGGCTCGCCACATGAGCCGGTACCCCAACATTCACCCATCAACCGCTTCAGCCACGCATATCAGCATTTCCCCACCCCCCGTCATACCGTGGGAGTGGCCTACGATGCCGCCTTCCACTTTTATTACCAGAGCAACCTGGACTGGCTGCGCCACCAGGGATGCCGCCTGATCCCCGTCAGCCCCCTACAGGACCCGACCCTCCCCGCGGATCTGGACGCCCTTTATCTGGGCGGTGGCTTTCCCGAGATGTTTGGAGAAGCTCTGGAAGCCAATGCATCTTTTCGGGAATCCCTGCGCCGGCGAGTGGCCGAAGGACTCCCCGTATACGCCGAATGCGGCGGCTTTCAATACCTGTGCCGCCACCTCACCGATCTGGAAGGCCGCACTTGGGAAATGACAGGGGTGTTTCCCGCCGCCAGCCGCATGACCAGTCGGTTACAGCATTTTGGTTATTGCCGGGTCACCACCCTGTCAGACCAGCCCTATTTTCCGCCGGGCATCACCACCTGGGGCCATGAATTTCACCGTGGTGTGGTGGAATCGTTGCCGGCAGCGCATCAGCCAGGTGAGGAGACACGCATCAATGGCAGCGGCACCGGAAGCATTTCTGGTGAGATTACCACCCCAGTACTCACCATGGAAAAACCCACCGATACCGGAAGCACTGACACCGGAAGTAATGCCACTGAAAGCACAGCCGCCCCAGGTTGGACCTGTGGCATGACCGTGAAGAACACCTTTGGAGGCTTTCCCCACGTGTTTTTCCACACCAACCCCGCCTTTGGCATGGCCTGGATAAAGAAGATGTAAACAAAGAAAACAAAGACCTGATGATTCCGGGAAAGAGAAATGATTTCAGGAAAGAGAAAGGAAGAAACCGCCATGACTACGAAAGCTGCCACTGCCAATGAAGGCAACGACTCCCTGGCCCATACAGCCCCCCGCCCATCCACCCCCCGGCGGGACTTTACCCTGCTCCCCGTATCTCCGGAAAACACCCTGGTCATTGCCTGCGATTCCTGCGGCGGGGTGGGCGACAAGCCGGAAGATCTGGTACCTGTTTCCCCAGAAATTACGGGGAAATTCACCTGTCGGGTGGCTGCTATGGAAGTGATGTCCACCGGGGCGATTCCCTGCCTGGTGATCGACACCCTGGCAGTGGAATGGGAACCCACCGGCCGTCGGATCATGGCAGGCATTGAAGCCTTTCTGGAAGAAGCCGGCATTCCCCTCGTCCCCCTCAACGGCAGCACCGAAGAAAACTTTCCCATGAAGCAAACAGGCATGGGCATCACCGTCATCGGCCAAGTGCCTCCCCAGGAGCTTCGCAGCGGCATCGCCGCTCCGGGACAGCTGCTGGTGGCCGCCGGTATCCCCAAGGTGGGAAAGGAAATCCAGCACCCCGTTGATCCGGAAATCCTATCCATTCAGGATTTTATCACCATTCGCCGCCACCCCGGCGTGGCAGATCTCATCCCCGTCGGCTCCAAAGGCATTCAGGCAGAAGCCCGGCTGTTGGCCGCCCTGAACGGGCTGAGCCTTGAATGGCAAGCCGATTGCCCCCTGCCCCTGGCAAAAACCGCCGGTCCTGCCACCTGCGCCGTGGCCGCCATGACCCCCGAAGCACTGGCGGCCCTCCGGGAGACCATCACCACCCCCCTCACTGTCATCGCTGCCCTGACGTAAGGCTGGCATAAGGCGGGCATAAGGTTCTCCTACTTCTTTTATCCAGATGGCTTTTGCGATCATTGCTCTTGATATTGCTACAGTAATGTTGACGGTTTTATCCTGCAGATCAGAAAGGAAAACGCCCATGAAGCCCTTTCCGCCCATCGTCCATCATCCCATCATCGCCCGGTGCCCCGGGTCCTGCGGCGAATTTTTGCAGGGATGGCTGGACGGCAGCGAAAAACTCATTTCCTATGCCATCGACTGCTACAGCCAGGTCACTCTGGCACCGGCCCCCGCCCCCGATGGGCATGCCGCCTTCCGCCGGGACCATCCCCGGGCCTGGGAGCTGGCCGTGGCCATTGTGAAAAATCACTTGGGAGAAGACGCCGCCCGGTCCCTTCCCTTCACCCTTGTGCTGGAATCCCAGCTGCCCCGGGCCAAGGGAATGGCCAGCTCAACCGCCGACCTGGCAGCCACAGCGGCAGCGCTGCTCACCTGGCTCAACCAGCCCTTCGACGGCGAAATCCTCACCCGCCTCTGCACCCAGTTGGAGCCCACCGACAGCATCATCCATTCCCAGCTGGCCCTCATGGACCCCCTCACCGGGGAAGTCACCCGTCGCTATCAGGAACTGCCGCCTCTGCAGGTACTGGTGCTGGAAGGCATGGACGCCGTGGAAACCGCCGGCTTCCGCCGAGAAAATCACGCCCTGCGCCGGGAAGCCCAACAAACAGAACTGGCAGAAGCCCTGGGCCTCTTTGAGGAAGGCCTGGCCCGGGGAGCAATGGAAACCCTGGCCGCCGCCTGTTGGATCAGCGCCCGGGCCAACCAGCTTTTTCACCCCTTGCCAGGGTTGGAAACCCTCCATCATTTGGCCCTGCGCCATGGTGCCTGGGGGCTGAACATCGCCCACAGCGGCAGCACCGTGGCCTTGCTCCACGACCCCCATCGGTTCCAGCTGCAAGCCTTTTTGGACAACTGGCATCGGGAACCTGCCGCTACCCGCTATTTTCCTCCCCGCCGCCACCGGCTCATCCCGGGAGGCGTCACGGTGACTGAAAGGAAGGAATGCCCATGACCCCCCAAAAACCCACCCTTGACCATGCCATTGAGTGGCGGCCCGCCGCCATCGAATCCGACAGCTTCACCATCATCCGAAAAGAGCTGGAAGCCCTCACCGGTCAGCCCCCCGCCCCGGAAACAGAAGACTTGCTCTTGCGGGTGATTCATACCACCGCCGATTTTGAACTGCGGGACCAGCTGAAGGTGGACCCCCGCATTCATGAAGCCCTGCCCCGCCTCCTGGCCCCCGGCACGGTGATCTACACCGATACCCGCATGGTCCAGTCCGGCATCAATCGAAAAGCCCTGGAAACCCTGAATCTCTCCACCCGATGCCTGGTGGATGATCCCCAGGTGGCCGCCGACGCTGCCGCCCAGGGCCGCACCCGCTCTGCCCTGGGGGTGGAAACAGCGGTGAAAGACCCCCAGATAAAAGTCTTCGTTTTCGGAAATGCCCCCACCGCCCTGTTTCGCCTTTGCCAGCTGATGGATGAGGGCCTGGCTGCCCCCGCCCTGGTGATTGGCGTGCCGGTGGGCTTTGTGGGAGCAGCAGAATCTAAGGCCCACCTCCTCCAGTACGATGTGCCCCAGATCACCCTCCAGGGGCGCAAGGGAGGCAGCAACGTGGCCGCCGCCATCGTCAACGCCCTGTTGTACCGGCTGACGGGGCGCACCCACCCATGAGCCGACAGAAAAACCCCGCCCACCTGCGAAAGGGCTACACCACCGGGGCCTGTGCCGCTGCCGCCGCCGCAGGTGCCGCCGCCATGCTCCGGGATCAGCAGTGCTATCATTCATGGACCCTGGAGCTTCAGGGAAAGCCCCATGAATTTCGGCTGGAAGACCCCCAGGTGCATCCCCAATGGGCCGCCTGCCGGGTGGTGAAGGATGCCGGCGATGATCCGGATATCACCAACGGTGTCAGCGTCCATGCCCGGGTGGCTCTGGAAGCTTTGGATGTGCCGGAAGTCGGGGGAGCCGAGGGAGTCGGGGGAACCAAAGAAACACCGGACATCACCCTGGTGGCGGGAGAAGGGGTGGGCACTGTCACCCGCCCCGGCCTTCCCGTGGCGGTGGGGCAGCCGGCCATCAACGACGCCCCCCGGCAGATGATTCTCACCAATGTGAAGCATGTGCTGGAAGACCACTCCTGGGAAAAACCCACCGTCTTCCAGGGCTCCTTGAGTTTAGACACCTCCCGCCGGTATACGGTCACCATCAGCATTCCCGGCGGAGAGGCACTGGCAAAGCGCACCTACAACCCCAAACTGGGTGTGGTGGGAGGTCTTTCCATTCTGGGCACCACCGGCATTGTGGAGCCCATGTCACAGGAAGCCTGGGTACGCACCTTGGAGCTGGAATGCCGCATGCTGGCAGCAGCCGGCCATCACCGCTGGCTGGTGGTGCCCGGCAGTCATGGCCAGGCCTTTTTAAGGGACCAACTGAAAATTCACCCCGCCACCGACCCTTCGCCGGTGATCCGCATGGGCAATTTTCCAGGCACCCTCTTTGACGAAGCCGCCACCCTTGGGGTGAAAGAAGTGCTGCTGGTGGGCCACGTGGCCAAACTGGTGAAAATCGCCGGCGGCATTTTCCACCTCCACAGCCGGGTGGCCGATGCCCGGCGGGAAATCCTGGCCGCCAACCTCCTCCTCTATGGAGCCGATATAAGCCTGATGACAAAAGTGATGCACAGCAACACCGCCGAAGAAGCCGCTGGCATCATCCAGGCAGCGGGAGAAAAGGCTTTTTTTGATTTTCTGGCTCACCGCATTTCCCGGGCAGCGGCAGAGCGCACCGACCATCAGGTACAAGTGGGCACCATCCTTTTTTCCTATGAAGGCGGGCTGCTGGGCATGTGCCCCCAGGGCCGCCGGCAACAGGAAAAATGGAAAGAACAGGAGGACACCCCATGACAAACCACAACAGACAACATTCCCCCCTCCAAGTGGTGGGTATGGGCCCCGGGCATCCCCGGTATTTACTCCCCGAAGCCCGAGAGACCATCGAAAACTGCCAGGTGCTGGCAGGGGCTCCCCGGCTGGTGGCTCCTTACGAAAAAGGCCCCTGGGAACTGATTCCCCTGAAAGGCCCAGTGACTGACTTTCTCAAGCAGGTGGCAGACCGCCGTCAGGCATCCGATACCCCCGCCGTGGCAGTGCTGGTTTCCGGCGATCCCGGATTCCACAGCCTCCTGCCCCGCCTCACCAGCCACTTTGGGCCGGAAAAGCTGCGGGTGGTTCCCGGCATCAGCTCCCTGCAGCTCTTTTGCAGCCGCCTGGGCCTTTCCTGGAGTGAGGGCCGCTGCCTCAGCCTCCATGGGCGCCAGACGGACTGGCAGACAGCCCTTCGCCAGCACTCTTTCATCTGCCTCCTCACCGACCCCCAACAGGGACCGGAACAACTGGCGGCGGCCCTCCAAGAAATGACATCTTTGGCATCCTCATCCGATTTACCGGAGGCAGAAGTGCTGAAGACATCTGCTGACCTGCACCATCCAGCAGTTTCTTCCGATTCACCGGCACCGCAGAAGGCTGATTATCAAGTGATGATGGCCGTGGGCCAGCGCCTTTCCTATGACGATGAACGTATTTTTCTGGGTTCCCCCGCGGCCATTGCCGCCGGAGGCCCTTACTCTCTCAATGTGGTGGTGATTTCCTGTGACCAAGCCATTATCCGACATCTGCAACACCTGCCCTGGTACCCAAGCAACGCCTGACCAGCCCGCTGACCAACAGGCAACAGGGGCGAATCCCCTGGCCTTCGCGAGTCCCGGCATCCCCGACAGCGCCTTTCTCCGGGGTGATGTGCCCATGACCAAAGAGGAAATCCGGTGGCTGATACTGGCGCGCCTCCAGTTGGCTCCCGGCCAGGTAACCGCCGACATCGGCTGCGGCTCCGGTTCTGTCACCGTTGAAATGGCCCGCATGACTGCCCCCGGGCAGGTGTACGCCATGGATGTGAACCCAGAGGCCGTTGACCTCACCCGCCAGAACCTGGCCCAATTTCACTGCGCCAATGTCACCCTTCATCAGGGAAAAGGCGAAACGTTACTGCCTTCCCTACCGCCCCTTGACCGCTTCTTCATCGGCGGCTCCGGCGGCGGCCTACCCCTTTTGTTGGAAGAAGGCCTGGCGAAACTGAAGCCCGGCGGACGCATGGTGCTCACCGCCGTTACCCTGGAAACCCTTGCCACCGTCACCACTTGGACAAAGGAACAAGTGGCGGCAGGCACCCTGACCCATGTGGCCACCGTCCAGGTGGGGGTCACCCGCCATGTGGAACGGGGAAAAACCACCATGATGGCAGCGGGCAATCCGGTGTACCTCATTACCCTGGAAAAACCAGCCCAACAGCCAGCAGCCTGCAACCAGAACCACAACCACACCAGCACCAGCACCAGCACCAATGCCCCTTCCATTTCTCCCACCCGCCCCACCCTCACCGGCATCGGCGTGGGTCCCGGCGACAGCGACCTGCTCACCGCCAAGGGCATCAAAGCCTTACAGCAGGCAGCAGTGGTCTTTTACCCCATTACCAGGGAAGGCGAAGAAAGCGCTGCCCTGAACATTGTGAAGCCCTGGCTTTCCCCCCACACCCAGTGCCGCCCCCTCCTCTTTGCCATGCATCGGGAAGACCACCAGCGGCAGGTACAGCGGCAGCAGCGGAGCGAAGAAATCATGGCAGTGCTGGCAGCCGGTCATTCCGCCGTGATGCTCACCCTGGGAGACGCCCTCCTTTACAGCACCTACAGCTATGTGATGCAGCAGGTGCAAGAGGCCGGCCACCCGGTGAGCACCATCCCCGGCATCAGCGCCGCCTCTGCCGCCGCCGCCCGGCTGAACCAAACCCTGGCAGAAGAAGACCAGCCCCTCACCTGGATTCCCGGCACCGCCGGGCGGGAAGACATGGGCCCCCTGCTGGATCAGCTACCCGGCAACGTGGTGATCTATAAACTTTCCGCCTGTCAGGAAGCCCTGGCCCAGTGGATGGAAGCCCAGCATCCCCAGCCCCTGCTGCGAGTGGTGAGCCATCTGGGAGAAGCTCGGGAAGAAATTCATGAAGGGCCCCAGTGCCTTCGGGAAGGAAAACTCCCCTATTTGTCCTTGGGCATTCTCATCAGATCCCCCCGATCATAATGGTGGCGGATCAAGTAAATGGTAGATGCATTAGATTGGTTTCACGGCTGAAGCCGACACAGAATCCTTGTTGTTATATTACCTTTGTCTTTGTTCTTATCTTCGTTCATGAAAAGGAGCATCCCCATGACTTCCACAACTTCCACGACTTCCATACCCCCCCAAGACCAGCCCCGGGTGATTTTCGCCGGTGCCGGCCCCGGTGACCCCGAACTGCTGCCCCTAAAAACCCACCGCCTCATCGCCGAAGCCCAGGCCATTCTTTTTGCCGGCTCATTGGTCAACCCTGCAGTGTTCGCCCACTGCCCCCCCACCGCCGATGTGGCCGACAGCGCTGCCATGGATCTGGAAACCCTCTGCGACTGGATGATCACCCGGGTAAAGGCAGGAAAAACCGTGCTGCGCCTCCACACCGGCGACCCCTCCCTCTACGGTGCCATCGCCGAGCAGATTCGCCGCCTGAAAGCCGCCGGCGTTCCGTATGAAGTGATTCCCGGCATCAGCTCCTTTCTGGCAGGGGCCGCCCTGCTGGGCACCGAACTCACCCTTCCCGGGTTCACCCAGACAGTGATCCTCACTCGCATGAGCGGCCGCACCCCTGTGCCGGAGAAAGAAGCCCTGGAAAAACTGGCTGCTCACCGGGCCACTTTGGTGCTTTTCCTCTCCACCGGCATGGTGGAAAAAGTGGCCGAAGCCTGCCTCACCGCCTACCCCCCCGAAACCCCGGCAGCCCTGGTGTACCGGGCTGGATGGCCAGACCAGCAGGTGATTCGGGGCACCCTTGCCACCCTGCCTGAGCAGGTGAAAGAAGCAGGCATCAACCGCACCGCCCTCATTTATATTGGCGACTGCCTCCAGGGGCAGGGAGAAGACTCCCTTCTCTATCACGCCGCCTTCAGCCACGGCTATCGGGAGGGACACCAATGAAGCAGGAAACCCAGTCTCAATCTCAGATTCAGTCTCAAATTCGATCTCAGGCCCAGTTCCTACCCCTCCAAATCTTTACCTTTACCCAGCGGGGAATCACCCTGGGCCGAGAGCTGCTGACCCATGATCCCCAGACCACTCTCCACGCGCCGGCACACCTTCTTCAGGAATCACCGCCGCCATCACCTCAGGAAGTATCACCATCAACAGGGGAAACAACACTTCAAAAAGAAGTTCCTTTACTTTCTGAAACGCCAGCATTTTCTGAAATACCAGCATCTCCTGAAACACCAGTGAGTGAAAACAGCACCCGTGAGAATTTCCTTTTGGAAGGCACCGCCGCCACCGCCGTAGCCCAAGCCTTTGAGAAAGGGCAACCCCTCCTGTTCATCGCCGCCACGGGTATTGCCCTGCGGTTGTTGCAGCAATTGCCCCGGCACAAGGGGAGCGACCCGGCAGTACTGGTGATGGATGACACAGGCCGTCATGTCATCAGCCTCCTTTCCGGCCACCTGGGAGGTGCCAATGCCCTGGCCCGGGAAGTGGCCCGTCTCACCGGTGCCCGGCCGGTGATCACCACCGCCAGCGATAACAGCAATGTGCTGGCCGTTGACCAACTGGCCCAGCGTCTCCACGCCCCTTTGACCCACTGGACCGCCGCCAAAAAATGGACCGCCGCCGCCCTGGAAGGCCGGCCCATCCCCGTTTACAGCAGCGAGCCTCTCCTTCCAGCCCTCCCCGCCGGGTACCAGCTGGTGGAAGACAAAGACACCTTTTTGAAAGGAACTGGAGGCATTTGGATCGGCACCGGTTTTCCAGAAGAACAACTATCGGAGGGAGAATGGGTGCACCTCCTCCCCCGCCGGTGGGTGCTGGGAGTGGGCTGCCGGAAAAACACCACCCTGGAAGCGCTGGAAAACGCCCTGGAAGCCTTTCTGGAGCATCATCAGCTTTCTTCGGATTCACTGGCAGCTCTGGCCACCATTGACCTGAAAACCCGGGAGCCGGGCCTGCAAGCCCTGGCAGAAAAATGGGAACTGTCCCTCCAGGGCCATTCCCCGGAAGCCATTGCCGTCGTTCAGCACCATTTTCCTGCTTCGGCAAAGGCGGCAGAAGCCGTGGGCGTCACCGCTGTCAGCAGTCCTGCCGCCTGGCTATCCTCAGGGGGAGGCACCTGCCTGCTGCCAGAGGAACCACCGGCTGATGGCAACCCTGCCCGAGCCGCCGCCGGCATCACCTTCACACTGGCCCCCCTGGCGGGAAGCGTCACCGTGGTGGGCATCGGCCCCGGCCTGCCGGAGCATATGACCCCCGCCGTGGCCCAGGCCCTGACAGACAGCCATGTGGTCATCGGCTACCACACCTATACCCGCCGCCTGGCCCCCTTGGTCACCCATCAGCAAGTGATTCATGGCACCATGCGCCGGGAAACCCAGCGTTGCCGTCAGGCACTGGAGCTGGCTGCCCAGGGGAACCGGGTGCTGCTGGTGAGCAGCGGCGATGCCGGCGTCTATGGCATGGCAGGCTTGTTATTAGAGCTGCAGGAACAGGAAGCCCCCCTGATTCCCGTGGAAATCCTTCCCGGTGTCACCGCCGCCACTGCTGCCGCCGCCCGACTGGGAGCCCCCCTGATGCAAGACTATGCCACCATCAGTCTCAGCGACCACCTCACCCCCTGGCAGGATATACTGGACAGGCTGAAAGCCGCTGCCGCCACCGGCTTTGTCATTGCCCTTTACAACCCCAAAAGCCGGGAACGGGTGCGCCAGTGGGAAGAAGCCGTAGCCCTGCTGCAACAGACCCTGCCGCCGGAAACCCCAGTGGGCGTGGTCACCCGGGCTCAGAACACAGGTGAAGTGACCACCACCTGGCCTCTCAGCCAGTTGTTGGAAGCTCCCGTTGACATGCAAACCGTGGTGATCATCGGCAACCGGTCCACCCGTTTGCGAAAGGATGGCCGCATGGTGACGCCCAGGGGGTATGCCCTATGATCCTCATTCTCTCTGGCACCACCGAAGGCCGCCGGCTGGCCGCCGCCCTTACCGATGCCCGCCGGCCCTTCCTGGCCACCACCGTCACCACCTATGGCAGCCAGCTGCTGCTGAAAACCGTGGGCCAGGAGCCTGTGCCATCGCCGCCATCTGCACCATCTGATCCATCTGAGCCATCTGAGCCATCGCTGGCTCCAGCTTCATCGGCAGATCCAACTCCGTTGCCGGGTTTGGCCCCATCGTTGGCTCCGGCTCAACGCAGCACGTTATCTTCAGCCACCGCCACCGCTTCAGCCACCGCCACCCCTTCAGCCGCGTCTTTGCTTCCAAGCCAGCTGGCCACTGGCCCCCTGGATCAAATAGCCCTGGAGGCCCTCCTGACACAGCATCACATTACCGCTGTGGTGGATGCCACCCACCCCTACGCCCAGGAGATTACCCGCCTGGCCGCCCGGGTTGCCCAAAAACACTGCCTGCCCCTCCTGCGATGGCAACGCCCCGGCCTATTGCCGGAAGAAACAGAAGCCAACCCCCACCTCATCACCTGCCCCGACCCCGAAGCCGCCGCTAAAGAAGTGGCCCGACGTTCCGGCCAATGGCTGCTCACCACCGGCAGTCGGTCACTGCCGGTGTTCTGCAGCCATGTTCCCCTGGAAAGATTGCTGGTGCGGGTCATGCCCTTCCCCGGCGTTATCCGGCAGTGCATCGACCTGGGTCTCACACCGGGTCAGATCATTGCCATGCAGGGGCCCTTCAGCCGGGAGATGAATCGACAGTTTCTTCTCCATACAGGGGCTGCCGGTTTAGTGACCAAAGACAGCGGTGATACCGGCGGCACCCGGGAAAAAATTCAGGCCGCCGAAGACGTGAAGGTGCCGGTGATTCTGATTCAGCGGCCGGTTCTTCCTCCGGAAGTTCCCCAGGCCGCCACCCTGGAAGAAGTGCTGGCATGGACCGAAAAACAACTGCCGCCCCTCTTTTCACAACAGGACTGCTGATTCCCTGTTCCCAGTTGGTAAACTTGTGCTATAATGTTTCCAAAGGGACCAGCGATTACCTGAAGATTGAAAGGAGGATGCAGCCCATGGAAAGAAACGCCAACATTGCCTTTATGGTGCTGCTGCTGATTCCTGTGGCTGTTTTCTTAGGGATTCAGAACCTGCTTCTCATCAGGGAAATGAACCTGCTCAATCGGAAAAGAAAGCCCACACAGCCAATGCCCGTGGGTAGAACGCCTGCAGCGAAATCACCTGCAGCCAAAAAGAAGGTGCATCGGTTGCAGGTGATAAAAGGCCGGTCGCAAGAACGAAAAAATGCCCTTTTCCGATAACCGGGGAAAGGGGCTTTTTATTCACTATTCCCTATCATCTATTCACTGAAAAAAAGCTGTGGATACCCTTGTGGATAATCCGGGTTTACTGTGAATAACCAACCCCCGGCTGTGGATGATTTGGACATCAGGGAGACCACCTTCCCCTGAAAGAGAGACCCCATATAGAGTGGGTTGTGGATAAGTCAACCACTAAATGTGGATAACCTGGTGAATCATGTGGACAACATCCTTTTTCATGTGGAAAACAATCCACATGAATAGCAACAAGGCCTCTCTGAAAGAGATCATACAGACTGAAACACTGTCAAACCCAAGTGCCATCACAGCCTTAACCGGTGAAGAAGCCCGGTGGTGATGACATCGAAAAATGACACAGTAGGGAGGAATTTTCGTGAAAATAGAAGTGAAAGCACAGGAACCCAAAAAGCCTGTCTGGAAAGTGTTTTTGCTGGTGGTGGTTTTGGTGATGGGGGTGAACACCGCCGTAGTGTTAACCAACCAGATGCCGGGAGGTTACGGCGGGCTGGCAGGCCTGCTCCTCATCATCACCCTGGCCTTTTACAGTTCCCGGCTGATGAACCGAAAGCTGGCCACCTACACCTACCGGTTTGATGGCAGTGAACTTCAGGTGGAACGCCGCCTGGGAAGAAGAGACAAACCCCTCATCGAAATACCCATCCATCAGGTGGAATGGGTACGGCCTCTGGCGGAGATCCAGCCCCAGCTGCCCCGCATGAAACGGGCGCGAAAAACCATGTATTACGCCTGTCGGGTGAAGGGAGACGATGTCTATCTTCTCCAGTTTTATGAGGGCACCCGCCGTTACCGCATGTTGTTTCAACCGGGTGAACAGCTGGCCAAAGCACTGAACAAAGGCATTAAAAAGAAGGCATGACCACCTGCTGATACCGTCCAGCGTCACACCATTCACATCATGCTGGGACAGCGGGATTCATTCGGTCACATTTTAAGTCGTTCTGCAATACATCAAGTCATTCTGCAATACATCAACTCATTCTGCAACAGCTCAATTCAAGCTGAGAAAGGTGCGATCACATGCCCGTCAACGAGTCATCCGCCGCCGACGAAATCACCGAACCCCAGGGCCCCCTGCAGCAGATGCTGCACAGGCGGGCCGCTGGAGAAACCATCTCCTTCCATATGCCCGGCCACAAAAATGGCCATTTATACCGTTCTGGCGTGATGGGGGAAATCCCCCTGCTGGCAGGATTCCTCCCTGCCCTTGACACCACCGAAGTACCGGGCACCGACAACCTCCACAACCCCACCGGTGCCATACGTCAGGCTCAGGAACGGGCCGCTGCTGTTTTTGGTGCCGAAGAAACTTTTTTTCTGGTCAATGGCAGCACTTGCGGCATTTACGCCATGATTGGTGCCGCCGCCGCACCGGGAGATGAAATTCTCATCAATCGCAACGCCCACCAGTCGGTGTATCATTACTGTCTCCTCACCGGGGTGGTTCCCCGGTATCTGGTGCCTGAAGTGGATGAACGCCTGGGGCTTCCCCTGGGAATCACCCCCCAGGCCGTTGCCCAGGGTCTGAAAGATTGGCCCCGGGTGAAAGCAGTGGTACTCACCCGCCCCACCTTCCATGGTCATGCCGCCGATCTGGCTGCCATTGCCAGGCTGGTTCATGACGATGGAAAAGTGTTGCTGGTGGACGAAGCCCACGGGGCCCATCTGCGCCTCAGCTCCCGGTTGCCTGCCGATGCCATGGCCTGCGGTGCCGATGCCGCTGTTCAGAGCACCCACAAGACACTCTCGGCCTTCACACAGGCCTCCATGCTCCATGTGCAGGGCAACCGGCTTGACCGGGACCGCCTCCGCTTTCAACTCCGGCTCTTCCAAACCTCCAGTCCCAGTTACCTGTTAATGGCCTCCCTTGACGCCGCCACCTCTTTGGTGGCAGGGCCGGGGCCAGCCATGATGAACACCTTGATCGATGGCATGATGACCCTGCGTCATCGACTGGAATCGCTCCCCGGGCTCCTGTTTTCAAGGCAGGAGGAAGGCACCGGTACCCACCGGCAACCCATGGATCTGACCCGTATCTGGATCGACCTGCATCAAACCGGATTTACCGGGTATGAATTGGATAAGAAGCTGGCTGCCACCTGGCACATGCAAATGGAAATGGCTGATCTGAGGGGTGTGCTGGCGCTGGCCTCCATTGGAAACACCCCGGCAGACCTGCACCAGCTCTGCGAAGCCCTGGCCCGTTTAGCCGACCAGGCGGTTCCCGCACAGGCATCGGAGAGCCTGACTTCCCTGCGGCCCCCCCGGGAGCTGCCCCAGGTGCACTGCAGCCCCCAGTCTGCCCTTCGGGCCCCCAGGGAATGGATTCCCCTGAGTCAGGCCGCCGGCCGGGTGAGTACTGCCAGTCTGATCCCCTACCCGCCGGGTATTCCCCTGGTGGTGCCGGGAGAAATCATTGAAGCGTCTCTTTGCAGCTATTTAGGCACACTGGCCGCTGCCGGTGTGGATATTGTGGGCATGGCAACACCCCATGCCCCCCACGTGGAGGTGATGGCACACACATGAAGACAACCGATGGTCTGTTCATCACACTGGAAGGGATGGATGGTGCCGGCAAGACCACCCAAATGCTTCAACTAAAACGGTATTTGGAGAGCCTGGGCTATACGGTCTGCATGACCAGGGAGCCAGGCGGCACCCCCATCTCCGAGAAAATCCGGGAACTGATTCTGGACCCCGACCATGGGGAGATGCACCCCTGGACAGAAGCCCTCCTGTATGCCGCTGCCCGGGCCCAGCACGTGGCTGAAGTGATCATGCCCGCCCTGAACCGGGGAGAAGTGGTGATTTGCGACCGCTTTGTGGATTCCAGCCTGGCCTATCAGGGTGCCGGCCGCAACCTGGGGATTGAAAAAGTCTACCAGGTGAATGAACCCGGCCTGATGAACCGGCTGCCCAATCTCACCTTTTGGTTCAACATCACCCCCGAAGAAAGCTTTCACCGCAAGGGCAGTGACCCCAAAGACCGGCTGGAGCAGGAAGACATGGCCTTTTATGAGACCATCTACCAGACGTATCGCCAGCTGGCAGCAGCGAATCCGGACCGCTTCGTGGTCATTGATGCCACCAAAAGCATTCCCTGGATCCAACAGGTGCTCCGCTGTGAAACCGATAAACGCATCAAGCATCTGGAACATGAAACAACATAGAGAACATGAAACGACATGAAACAGCATAGAGAAATAGAACTGACAGTTTGAAGCAACCCCAAAACACTGAGGAGGGATGACTCATGAAACTGGTGATAGCCATTGTTCACGACGAAGATGCAAAAGCCTTGCTGGAAGACCTGACCAAAGCTGAATTTCGAGTAACCAAGCTTGCCTCCACCGGAGGTTTTCTGAAGGCCGGCAACACCACCGTACTGGTGGGAGTGGAAGACGACAGGGTGGAAGAAGTAAAGGCCATTATCTCTGACAACTGCCAGTCCCGAAAAGAAATGGTGACTTCACCTGCCCCTGTCTCCGGTACCACGGGTGTGTTCATTCCCTACCCGGTGGAAGTGACCGTGGGAGGTGCCACCATTTTTGTGGTGGATGTCGCCGAATACCTGAAGATGTAGACAAACAGATGAAGCTGGATTTCAATGCCTGCAGTTGAAGTTAGTTAAGTGCAGTTGAAGTTGCATATCTGAAGTCATCGCCGAATACCTGAAGCTGTAAAGGAGCATTTTTGTGGAAAATGTGATGTCGAAACCAGGCGTTCCCTTCGCGGGCATCGTGGGGCAGGACGCCGTGAAAAAACTGCTGACCCAGGCCCTTAACAGTCGGCAGTTTTCCCACGCCTATCTTTTCGAAGGTCCCCCGGGGCTGGGGAAGGAAACCATGGCCAGGGAGTTTGCCGCCGCCATTTTTTGCTCCCATGAAAAGCCCCCCTGCCACACCTGCAAAAGCTGCCGCCAGGTGATGGCAGGCAGTCACCCAGAATTTCGATGGATCCTGCCGGAAAATCCGGAAAAAGACACCAGTCTCTCCGTGGAAACCATCCGGGGACTCATTAAAGACATTTATCTCAAGCCCTACGAAAGCGACTGGAAAATATACGTGATACCCCAGGCGGAAATCATGACCCCCCAGGCCCAGAACGCCCTGCTGAAGACCCTTGAAGAACCACCGGACCATGCAGTCATCATCCTGGCCACTTCCCGGCCTGAAACCCTCTTGCCCACCGTTCTCTCCCGGTGTCAGACGGCAGTCTTTCGTCCGGTGGGGAAACAGGAAATGGAAGCCTGGCTGGAAAACCGCTATCAGATCGACTCTCATCAGGCTGTCAAACTGGCTGCCTTTGCCAACGGTACCCCCGCCAGAGCTGTGAAACTTCGGGAGAGCGAAAGCTTCCAGGAACTTCGTCGACAGCTGTTACAGCTCACCGACACCCTGGCGGCAGGAAAGATATCACCCCTTTTGGAAGCAGGTGAATTTCTGGCACGTGAAAAAAGCCAGGCACTTGAAGTGCTGGCCATGTGGCAGGAATGGGTGCGTGATTTGCAGGTACTCACCCTCAAAGGGGAAAACGTCCTTCTTATTAACCAGGATCAAGAAGAACGCCTCAGGCAGCAGGTGGAGCAGCTGGCAACTCAGGCACTTTCCCAGGCATCGCCACGGGAATCATTTCGGTCATCAGACCAAAGCCATGACCAGCCCGTTATCCTGCACCTGTCCCGGGGCCTTTCCAATGCCCTGCTCCTGTTGGAACAGGCACGGGACGACCTGGAAAATCATGGAAATCTGGCCTACGTCACTGAAATACTGCTCTTGAATCTGCTGGACAGCTTTAAGCGCCCAACCACCGCCCCGGCGGTTCAATGGTTAACGCCCCTGGGGAGATAACCCCCGGCGCAGCAGAGCCATCAGCCGCCGTGACCCCTGGGCGGTGACCTCGCGATAATCGCAAGAAGCTTCTTCGGCAACGCCGGGAGCTTCTTTTTTAGTAGTCATTTGCCGCTGAACATAGAAATGAAATTCTTTTAAAATCAACTGACAGATAAACGTAATCATGTGAGCATCCACATCAGCGGCAATCTTTCCCTTCAACTGATCACGCACCATCAATGCATGGTAGTTTTTGAACAGATCACTTTCAAGTGCTTTGAGTTTTTCCGGAGAGAAAGGGGTAAACCGGGGATCAAGGGCCAGCGACAGCAGGTGATGAAAAGCCGGATGCTCCAGACGAAAGGTGGTTTCAAGCCGCAGCTGTGCTTCAAAGAGTTGAAAAAAATCATCTGTCTGGCGAATAAAGCGACTTTTAATATAAACGGACCGAATGGTGAACACGGTGTCAACCACATACGTATATAAATCCAGTTTGTCGGCAAAATAGGCATAGAAAGTGCCCTTGGGTATTCCGCATTCCCGCAGCAGGGATGAGAGCGACGCCTCTTGATAGGGCTTGGCAGCAAAAAGAATCAGCGCCTGGTCAAAAAAAACATCCTGCTGGTGGTTGGGGAGATCAAGAAAAGCTTTTTTAGGCATGGGGATCCTCCTAAGGGGAATTCGAGGAAGGGCAGATGGCCATCCTAAGGCAATCGCCATCAAACTGACCCTATGGTCATCGTAAGCCTACCGTTCCCCAATGTCAACCCCTCACGCCTGCTATATTTACCGGCAACCTTCCTTTCGCTTTTGTATTGCCACAACCATTCATCTCCACGAGCCATACGAGTACCATTCGCGAGCCATTAATGAACTCGGGAAATCATTCCCTCCGGTGAGGGCCAATCCTCAAAAAGATTGTGCATTCGCACCAAAATCTGATACAATAACGGAAACGGGGCGCCGGTGTATCGGTTGATTCGCCGGCAGGCCCTTTTCAATAGAGGGAGGAATACCATGAATCGCGTAGTTGGCGTTCGATTTAAGAAAGCCGGTAAAATATATTATTTTGATCCAGATGTGCATGAGCTGCCCGTAGGCACCCAGGTAATTGTGGAAACTGCCAGAGGCGTTGAATTTGGAGACGTGGTGGTGGGGATGAAAGAAGTTTCTGAAAAAGACATTGTCTCCCCCCTGAAAAAAGTGGTGCGGATTGTCACCGATGAAGACCGAAAAATCAGTGAAGAAAACCGCCTGCGGGAAAAAGAAGCCTTTGAAACCGGTGCGAAGAAAATTGAAAAGCATCAACTGGACATGAAACTGGTGGATGTGGAGTACACCTTTGATCGGAACAAAATTATCTTTTACTTTACGGCAGATGGCCGGGTTGATTTCCGCGAGCTGGTGAAAGACCTGGCAGCCATTTTCAAAACCCGCATAGAGCTGCGGCAGATTGGCGTGCGTGATGAAGCCAAAATGATCGGGGGCATCGGCCCCTGCGGCAAACCCCTTTGCTGCTCCACCTGGCTGGGCGAGTTTGATCCCGTCACCATCAAAATGGCCAAGGAGCAAAACCTGTCACTGAACCCCACCAAGATTTCCGGTATCTGCGGCCGGTTGTTCTGCTGCCTGAAATACGAGCATGAAACATACCAGGACATGCTGAAACGCCTGCCCTCCTGCGGTGCCCGCTGCCGTTGCCCCGAAGGCACAGGCGAAGTCATCGAGACCCAAACCCTCACGGGAAAAGTAAAACTGAAAGTCAAAAATCCCGATGATGACACTGAAGAAATTGTCACCTGCCACGTGGACCAGCTGACACCCCTGAATAAAGGGAAGAAACTGCGCCAGGCCGACGGTAAAAAGAAACCGGATAAAGCAGAGCCTGTGGAATAACCAACCGGTAGCGTAACCACATCAAGATGGTTCAATCATCAATGAAACTGAGGGAACACCATGCCACCTTTTCAAGACTACCTGCAGCCGGGAGAACGGCTGGATGACTTGCAACTTAATGGACTTCACCTGATCCAAGACCCCGAAGGCTTCTGCTTCGGGGTCGATGCCGTGCTCCTCAGCCACTTCGCCCGACCCAAAAGGAATGCCCGGGTGATTGACCTGGGCACCGGCACCGGCGTAATCCCCCTGCTGTTGGCCGGCAAAAACCCCCACTGCCACATCACCGGGGTTGAAATACAGCCAACCCAGGCTGAAAGAGCCCGCCGCAGCGTGGCCATGAACAGATTGAATGAACGCATTCAAATTCTCAACCATGATATTCGCCATCTTCAGGAAGTGCTGGCTCCCGCTTCCTTTCAAGTGGTCACCAGCAACCCCCCTTACCTTCCCCCGGGCAGCCTTACCAATCCCCGGGAGGAGAAAGCCATTGCCCGCCACGAAATTACCCTTACCCTGCAGGAACTCATGGCACAGACAGCCTGGCTGCTGGAGCCGGGAGGACAGTTCTACCTGATTCACCGTCCCCAGCGCCTGGCAGACATCATGGTACTGGGAAGGCAATACCGGCTGGAACCCAAGTGGATGCAAATGGTGCATTCCCATTCTCATAAAGCCCCCACCATGGTACTGCTGCAGCTCACCAAAAATGGCCGACCAGAGCTGAAAAGTCACCCGCCCCTCATCATCTACCACCCCGATGGCACCTACACCCCCCAGCTGCTGGCCTGCTACGGCAAAGAAAAGGAGGCAGCTCCATGACAGCCACCCTTGAAAACAGTGCATACCGCTTCACCATACAGCCAGGCACCCTCTACCTGTGCCCCACCCCCCTGGGCAATCTGGGGGATCTCACCCTGCGCACCATCGAAGTGCTGCAACAGGTGGATTTCATCGCCGCCGAAGACACCCGGCGCAGCCTGAAGCTGCTGAACCACCTGAACATCCGCAAAAGCTTGGTGAGCTATCACGAACACAACCGCAGAGAAAAGGAAGGCCCCCTGCTGGAAGCCCTCCGCCAGGGCAAAACCATTGCCCTCATCACCGATGCCGGCATGCCCGGCATTTCAGACCCGGGCACCCACCTGGTGGCCGCCTGCCTTCGGGAAAACCTTCCCTTTGAAGTTCTCCCCGGCCCCTCCGCCGTCCTTCTGGCCCTGGCCGCCTCAGGCCTTTCCACAGAACGCTTCACCTTCGAGGGTTTTTTGCCCCGGGAAAAAAAGAAGCAACGGGAACATCTGGCCTCACTCACAGACCTGCCCCACACCCTGATTTTCTACGAAGCCCCCCATCGCATCCTGTCCACCCTGAAACAATTGGCAGATACCTTGGGCAACCGGCAGGCCGCTTTGGGCCGGGAACTCACCAAACGCCACGAAACCTGGTACCGGGGAACCCTGGAAGAAATCAGGCAGCAGCTTGACACCGCACCGGGGGATCCAAAGGGCGAAATGGTGCTGGTGGTGGCCGGCCTTGACCCCATTCAGCGCCTGCAGGCCGCCGCACAGGCTCATGACCACCTCACCATCCAAGAGCAGGTGACCCAGCTCATGGCCACCGGCCTTTCCAAAAAAGAAGCCATCAAAGAAACCGCCCGCCTTCGCCAGCTTCCCAAGCGTGAAGTATACAGCCAGGTCATTGATCTGGAAGAATCCTAACACCCACCCATACCTCATCCCTAATGGGGTGGTAGAGGCTGAAGACAAAGGGCTTTGGACCGGCCAGCTGATTCCAATCTTGTGTGTTTTTAGTCGAAAGTCTCGAAAACAGCGCCTGAACTCGCTGCGCTCAAACAGCAGGCGCTTGCAGTTTTCGTTCCTTTTCGAAAAAACACTGACAAGATTTTCAATGCTGCCCTTTACCAAATCCCTTGTCTTCAGCTTATGCTGTCTACAGCCCCCGCCTCCCTAATAGGGAGGTATTTTTTATTCCCTATTCCCTGCAAGCTTTTCACTGCCCTTCCTATTCACTATTCCCTGCTAACTATCAACTGTTTTTCCATGTCACACAGATGTCACAGATTTGTCCGTCATTTGTCACAACCTCCGGGTATAATGGACCTAACACAGCAAACAAAACATACCCATTTGTCACCCAAAATGCATTCAACGGGGGTGGGGAGAGAATTCCCCCTTCGCTGAAAGGAGAGGACCCCGATGAATAAAGCAAACAGACACCAGACAACACCCAATCTCGGAGGCTCTCAGTTTCTTGTCAACGTTCGTTACCAGCAGAACCACAGCTGGCAGGGAAGCATCCAGCGCCTGGACACAGGCGAAACCATCAACTTTCGAAGTGCGCTGGAACTGATGACCCTGATGGAAGCAGCCGTCAAACAACAAGGGGACAGACACCTGCCTGAAACGGATCTCAGAAACTGGAAGACACAGAAAAAGGAGGTGAAAACGGGAAAAAAGCATCATGAACAACTTGGATAGTGACAACCTTGCAAATATCAGCAACTGGGAAAATGACCGATAACGCACTTATGTAGTAACTAGACCTTTCAGAACGCAGACGGAAGCACCAATGGGTAACCACGTCCCATTTAAAAAACGCGGCACTCCCGGGTAACCACGTCCCATCCAAAAAACGCGGCTGAAAAAAGAGGGCCTGGCTCCAGAAAAACACAGGCACATTTTCAGAAAAGGAGTGAGAACCACATGAGAACCCGCAGAAGAAGATTAAGGCAACTGCGAACAGGCTTGGCCATGCTGCTGGTGTTTCTGCTGGCTTTTGGCAGTGTGATATCGGCGTTGGCAGAAACCGGCAGTAGTGGTGGCGGGAAACAAGTCATCATTCATGAAGAGATTGAAGAAGACTTTGAGGAAGCAGCTGATTTTATTGACCCCGTACAAAACTTTGGGCCAGTGAATCTGACACTGCTGGCAACAGGAGAAATTGTGGGTGAAATGACCGCTTTACAAAATGGTCAGAACCTGACAGTAGTGGTAACACCAGGTGAAAACTGGCTGGTCAACGCCCTTAGCCTCAGAGGACAGACAAAAGAAGGCGGAAGCCTGGAAGACAGTATTATCGAAGGCACCAATGGATTAAACCAGACATTCAACCTGGCTAAATGGCAGGAAGCGCTGGCCGAAGACAATCTTTCAGTGGTCGTCGTGGCAGAAATGATTCGCCAGGACGAGCTCACCCCTGTTGGCGGGCCAGTCGTAATTGAAGAAGAACTTGAAGAAGAAGGCGACGCAGACGCTGACACAGAAGCCGATGCAGACGCAGACGCTGACACAGAAGCCGATGCAGACGCTGACGCTGACACAGAAGCTGACACAGAAGCCGATGCAGACGCAGACGCTGACACAGAAGCCGATGCAGACGCTGACGCTGACACAGAAGCCGATGCAGACGCAGACGCTGACACAGAAGCCGATGCAGACGCTGACGCTGACACAGAAGCTGACACAGAAGGAAGCGGTGGCGAGACTGAAGGTTCTGAAGAAGTGCAGGAAACTGCAGTATTGAGCGAAGAAGTGTTTGTGGCTGAGTCCACCGTTCTTGAGTTGGTTCAATCAGTACCGGCACCATTGCCCATGATGATGATGGATGCAAGTACACGATATGGATTCACAGGCGATTATGCGGCAAACGGGTATGGGTATATCATCAGGGAACTGGGCCCCACCAGCTTCATTGGCTCCGATATTTTGGTATACTGCGTTGACTATGATAAGCCACTGGAAAATGCATACCGCACACGGGATTTCTTTTGGCAGACGCGCTGGTGGGTGAACACCTACACCAAGCAAACCAGCTATACGGCCAATAATTATGTACTGGCGATTCTGGCCAACTCCTACCCCACATTGTCACTGAGTGAGTTAAACGCTCTTTATGGAACAACGAACTTGACTGAGGCACAAGCCATTGAAGCCACTCAAAAGGCCATCTGGAAACGCACCAACAATCGAAACCATAACCTCAGCGGCAACACAAAGAAAGCCTATGATTATTTAATTGGTCTGCAACCCATGGTGAACCTGGGAGCAGTCATCCAGGTAGATACCCCCTCCATGAGCATTGACGGAGATCATCTGAAAATTGAATTCACCTACGGGTATGATAAAGATGTGAGCGGCAGCAGCAGTTACTCAGCCCTCACCCATAACATGACAGACAGCCAGTTGGACAGCTTGTTCGGAGCAGGGAACTGGCAAAGACAAGAAACGGTGATGAATGCCGGAAGGCACCAGAAAAAAGTGACGATTCTTGTTAACAAATCAGCAGTGACTGAAGATATGGATTTTGAAGTGGAAGTTACCGGGAAAGCTCAAAGCTTTGCCGCATCCTGGTACAAAGCAAACTACACTTCCAGTGGCAAAGAAGGACAGCCACTGATTTCCACAGATGGATCATCCACATTTGTTGATCTGTCAGGAAAAAGAACCATTTCCATCAAACTCAACAAAATTGAAGTCACAAAAGAGTGGACCCCTTACGGCGGACAAGCCGGCGAAATTCCTGAAGGCAGAGAGTTTACCTTTAAACTCTACGCCAATCAGAACAGCCAATATGTTTTCACCGGCAAAACCATTACCCTGAACAGCAGTACACCAACCGATCAGTTCAAGAACCTGCTTCCCGGTGACTATCTGGTAACAGAAGTCGTGGCTGGCTCCGCAGACTTTGATCTGAACAACGGTGGTGCAGGCAGCCACAATGGAGAACCCATCGTTTGGGAAAGCACCATCCATGGGTTTAACCAAACAAAAGAAACCACTGCCACCAACGAAGAACTGAGAGCGAAACTGACAATCATTAAAGACGTTGTAAAAAGTGATGCTCATATGGTGGAAGTACCCGGGCAAATGATGCCGGCAGCAGTAAGTCTTATGGATGTGGAAACTGATCCCGTCTTCTGGATCACCGTTAAAAATCCGGCAGGCACGCTGGAAATGCCGGCAGATCACGGCTACACACCACATTCGGAAAACCCAACCTGGTTCCCATTAAGCGTTGGAGTTCCTGTTCAACTGGAAGGGCTGCCCTTCGGCACCTATACGGTTGAAGAAGTGGGAATGCCTGATAACTTTGAATTTGAAGAGTTCACCATTGAATCAAATGGAATGGCAACCCTGGGCAGAGCCCATGTCTCATCACCCAAAACACTCACCATCACCAACCGGGAACTGGATTCCCTCATTGTCAACAAATGGTGGCTGGGTCTGGGAGACCGTGAGCCTGAACAAATCAGTGCCAGTGGCTTCACCTTTAAAGTCTACAAAGACGAAGTTCTTTTCGCAGAAGGACCAGGGGAAGGCAATGACAGCCTGGTACTCAACAACCTGACACAAGGCACTTATAGCATCTACGAAGTTGTTGGCGAAGATGACAATTTCCGGTTTGAACACTCCTGGTGGAATTCAGAAGCAATGTGGACCCCTGGCAGTGGCAACACCACGGGAGAAGTCTTTGTGGGAAGCATCACCTTTGGAAACAACAATCAAGTTCGCACACAAGCCGTTGCACCTCCTTCATATTCACCCAACGAGCCTTACGAACTGAACGTGGTGAATCGGGAACGTCGTGAGATCACCATCGAAATGGAAAAAGAACTGCAGCTTCCCGAAGGCGTCAACATCGAAGATCTTGAAGTGCCAGAATTCATCCTGGTGATTGACGAACTTCAAGGTCAAGATTACCCTGATTTTCCGTTCCCAATAGATATCTATCAAACTCAGGGAATGGAAGACAGCAACACCTTCGCAGATGATTATGAACTCACCGTTGGCGGGGTGATCACCGAAACCCGTTGGTATGACAACCTGGTGATGAACTATGAATTCTACGAAAAAGAATGGGATAATGATCATTTCCAACTGGTAGGCTACGAAGTGGAGTACTTCTGGGGAGAAGAAGGCGATGGCACAACCGAATACGCCCCTGAAGAGGCACCGGTTGAACTGAACCTCTGGGAGATGGATATGCCCGACAGAATTCGCATCAAAGTCA
Organism: Anoxynatronum sibiricum; assembly: GCF_039414295.1. Classification (NCBI taxonomy): domain Bacteria; kingdom Bacillati; phylum Bacillota; class Clostridia; order Eubacteriales; family Clostridiaceae; genus Anoxynatronum; species Anoxynatronum sibiricum. The sequence goes on from NZ_JBCITM010000005.1 coordinate 209,068, forward strand.
TCAATCGCTACACTCCGCCAGAAATGATGGAAATCAACCTGGAACTTGAAAAGCGAATCGTGGTAGTGACAGAAGGCAGCGAAGGCGAAACCATCGAAACACCGGTTATTAATCAGGGTGGCGTTGAGTTCAACGTGGTTGTCAGTGGCATCGAAGGGGAAGATGACTTCACAGGTCCTTACACCCTTACCACCGCTGGCCCCGTGGGACCCGAAACCCATTGGTATCCGGAAGATGAATCACCTGACCTGATGATGGCCTACAACATCATTGAGAACCTGACACCTCTTCAGCAACAGAATTACGAACGACTGCGCTATGAAGTTCGTTACGAGTATGACAATGAAGAGGGCATCACCGTACCAGTCGAACTGACACTGAATGAAGATGGTTCGGCAGACTTCGATCTCTTCGGAGATAATGAAGAACTGACACCCATTCGAGTGATCGTGACCGTTGTCAACGCTTACGATCCACCGGAAGGCGACGCTGACGCCGATGCCGATGCAGACGCTGATGCCGATGCTGACGCCGATGCCGATGCAGACGCCGATGCCGATGCAGACGCAGACGCTGATGCCGATGCAGACGCCGATGCAGACGCAGACGCCGATGCCGATGCAGACGCCGATGCTGATGCAGACGAAACCATCGAAATTCAGGAAACTGAAGTTCCGCTGGCAGCACCCACAGTACCTCAGGCACCGCAAGAAGTCATCGTACTTGACGAAGAGATTCCATTGGGAGCACCCGTACTGCCACAAACAGGCGAAAGAAGCCCGTATCATCTCTATCTGGCAGGTGCATTCCTGATGGCAGCCGGATTCCTCTTCAGAAAACGATCACACGCATAATAGACAAAACATGGCACAAGTTGAATAACGTTTCGCAAACAGGCCTCTGAGTAAGATCGGGGGCCTGTTTTTTTCATTCCCTATTCCCTATTGCCTGTTCCCTGCCTTGCCGTGTCACGCAGATGTCACAGCCTTGTCCGTCATTTGTCACAAGCACCGTGTATAATGAATCTATTACATTGACCAGACAGGTGGCCATTCACAAGATTTTCAGAGTAAGACAGAATCACCAATGGGTAACCACGTCCCTCTCAAAAATGCGGCTGAAAAAAGAGCTCCTGGCTCCAGAAGAAAACAGGTATCATTTAATTGAAGGAGCGAACACCATGAGAACATTAAAAAGAAGACACAAACAACTGCAAGCAGGATTGGCAATACTTCTGGTATTATTATTGGCTTTCGGCAGTGTGATGCCATCTCTGGCAGATACACCGGAACAAACAGAGCTCCAGGAAAGTGTTCAGGAAGACGATATTCAGCCAGTGATTTCACAGGACCCTGAAGAACCGGAAGAACGTCTTGAAGGGGACACAGGAGACCTGTACGTCGAGCTTATCGAAGCAGATGAAGCAGCAGATGAAGCTGATGAAGAAGCAACAGAAGAAGACGAAGCAGAAAAAGAACTTTCCATTGAATACGAAATAGGATGGGAAGAAGGCAACGACACCGGCTGGGAAGAAGTGCCTGAAGAAGTGCGCCGGGAGCTCTTGGAAGACCTCTTTGGTGATGAATTTGAAGATGCCATGATGGCCTGGGAATTGGGAGATGTTTATCAGGCAACTATTGCCAAATATGGCTACGACATTATTTACAAGGCTGATGCTGAGTGGAAAAGAGACAATGAAAGAGGCAAACCCGCCTACAGCTTTGGTGAATGGAAAATTGCTCAAGGTGACAAAATTCCAACAGCACTCTTTGAGGTTGTTGTGAAAGATGATTCAGAAAGCCATCCGGATGAAACGGTGACAGAAATCCAAAATGACTTTGATGAAGAAGCTGTGCAGGAGTTTTATGAAGCTTATTGCATCGATCAGGAAACACCTTTCAGCGATGGTGTGGAATACGGGAAAGTATTCCTGAAAGAGTACAATGAATTGACAGAAGTACAAAAAGGACAACTGGCTCTCATCATGGAGAACCAGCCCCAAAATGAAGATGGCAGCCTGAAAGATAATGATGTGAGCATCGCAGCAGTACAAGCCGCCATTTGGTACGTGTTAAATCCCGATGCTGTGCCGCAGGGTGTTGAAACCCACCAAAAGCTGCAGGGCAATAAAGTATTGGACACCTATGTGGGCAGCCCCAATAACACCGAAGTGTTAACCCTTTTTGATTCACTTCGAAATCTGGTGGATGGATTTGGTGAATCAACAGATGCAACCACCTATTTCTACAATCCGACAAGCGTCTACTACACCCTGCAATATGAGTTTTTACCTGGCGAAGAAATGGCCCCTGAACACCCTGACTATGACTTTTACCAGGCAATTAAAGGCTACGAAGTCGCATCAGACAGAACCGGCGAAGGAAAAGAAGAAACCATCAAAGTAACCATTCGTATTCCTGAAAATGAAATTCCTGACCATCTGTGGGTGAAGATCTCAGTGACGGGAACTAAAACCACCGTGGAAAAAGACTACTACGTGTTTCTGCCGCTGGTTGACGGCGAACTGCCTCTTGATGAAAATGGAAAACTGACAGTTGAAAACCTGGCATCACAGCCGCTGATCAGCCGCCAGATTCAAGAAGTGGTAACAGAAGTGGTTCAAAAACACACTGAAAGTGAAGTCAATTACAAGCAACCCGAAGAAGGTGATGCAGATGCTGACGCCGACGCCGATGCCGATGCTGATTCAGACGCCGACGCCGACGCCGATGCTGATGCAGATGCCGATGCAGACGCTGACGCCGATGCTGATGCTGATGCTGATTCAGACGCCGATGCCGATGCCGATGCAGACGCTGACGCCGATGCCGATGCCGATGCTGATTCAGACGCAGACGCCGATGCCGATGCCGATGCTGATTCAGACGCCGATGCAGATGCTGATTCAGACGAAACAGTGGTGCTGGAACCCCAAGAAATCCCTCTTGGAACCCCCACTGCACCCCGGGGCCCCATTGTTCCACAGGTTCCCATGGAAGTGGATGAAGTGGTAATCCTGTCACTTGAAGAGGAAGTTCCTCTGGGAGCACCCGTTTTACCGAAAACTGGCGAACGCAGCCCGTATCCCATGTACCTGGCAGGTATTCTGCTGGCCGTGGTAGGCATGATTCTCAGAAAACGGGAAGCTGCTTAAGCAGCGTACAATGATTAATAAAAGCCACTAATATGACAAACGGGTCTCGGGAAAAACGCCGAGACCCGTTTCAGTTGGTTGCTCTTCAGAGAGTGAATCTTGCAGACACTGAGAAGGTGAAGCTGGCTGAAATGATTTGAAAAGTGTCTAATTGGCGGTTGCATTACTGAGCAAACTCATTCTGATAGTGCCTCAAAGCCTCGTAATGCCGCCAGAAGTTGTAATAACCGGCAATAAAATGCTCCACGTCATCAATACGCACCCGATAGCCGTCATGGCGAATAAAGAAAGTGCCGTTAATCCGCTGGGGGTTTCTCAGATACATGCTGTACTCCGGGTAGAAAAAGCCATTGAGCATGTGCTCAGCCCGGTGAAAAATCGTGTCAATGAAAAAGGCTTCATCAAAATGTGCCATGTAATCCACCTGCAGGTTGTTCTCTTTGATGCGATGATACAGATCGAAGCTGGCCATGAGCAGCTCCAGATAAGTATGGTAAGAGGTATCCCGGTGATAAATGGCGTTTAGATTCTCCTGTACATTACGCAGGGCAAACTCGTAATAGCGCTGGTTGGGGTCATGGCGGGTCACCTCATTCAGGGCATAGGCCACCCAGTGATCCCGGTAGCGGGTGTAGTCTTCCCGAATGAAGTTTTCCACCGCTGAACGGGCTGCGTCGAGCCACTTGTCATTACCAGTCATTTCATAAAGCAGTGCCAGGGCATAGGCGGATTCACCGTCATAATATACCGTTCGAAAGGCTTCTTTGGGAGAAAAATCAGTGTTCAGCACATGGTAGAAAGTGCCGGCCTCTTCATCCATCAGCTCCAGTATGCCATTTCCCAGATAAACGCACAGCGATAAGTATTGATCCGTTTCGTAGGTATCCATATACTGCATCAGCGTGATAATGGCCAGGGCATTGCCTCCCAGCTTGATCTCATCGTTGGGGCGGTCGATGATAAAAGCAGTGTCGGGACGTAAGTAGACCACATGATCCTCCGTCAAATAATCCAGGGTAGCGCGGGTGGCGTCGGCATGGGTGTCAACCCCTGTCATGTCGTAGGTCCACATGAAGGGCTGAATGGAAACGGCGTGGCGCAGCAGGTTGTAGGCAGTAAACTGGCGGTCGTAGGTGGGGTAATAGCCATAAATGAAGGCGCCGTCCTCCTGAACCTCCCCTGCCAGCCAGTCAGTGGCAGAAAGAATCACCGAGGCGGCTTTTTCACGGTCAAAGGCTTCAATCCTGCGTCTCCCATAATCATAACCGTTGCCCTCATAACCATATAAAGGGTAGACATGCCCCGCTTCATCACAGAACCAGCCCAGGGCTGTGAAAAGATACAGCTGCTCAGGAATTTCATCAATCACAGGCCGGCTGTAGGTCTCCAAATACTGCTGAATGGTTTCCAGGCTCAAGATCTTTTCTTCATAGTCAATCAGTTTATTGCCGTTGATCTCCGCTTCCAGAAAGGCAGTTTCAAAGGCAGCATCAAATGCAATGCCCTTGCGGAAAAATTCATTGCGGTAAGGTTGCAGCATCCCCTGCAGGTCTTCCCGGGCCAGTGGCTCCCGGTGATCCACCACATCCACCTTGACCCACACAGGCTCAAGGTGCGCTTCTTCGATAAGTTGCATCGCATTGGCAAGAGCAGCATCCCAAGCCTCCTGCAACGTGGCCCCCTGGCCATTGACCACAGAGGCCCGGTGGGTGGTGTCGCTGATGGAAAAGGACACCCCATAAGGATCAGAAAAAAAAGCGGCCGAAGTCGACTCTTCAGCAAACACGGCATCTGCCAGAGCTGAAACCTTGTCTTCAAACAGCAGCAAATGCTGCTGTGTCAGTTTCTGTTCTTGCCGGCGTTGCAACAGGTCGGAAGCTTCACCATAAAAAGCGGTCATGGCCGCCAGTACAAGCAAAAGTCCTGCCAGCAGGTAGCGATTCCGCTGGCTCCGTTTACTGGCTTCAACGGCCTGTTCCAAGCGCTGCTGTTGCTTTTTACCCATTCAACCATCGCCTCCATCCCATTTTAGTTCCCTCAGGGTCGCTGCCCCTGTTTTGACCGAAGGTCTTTTGTTCACTATACCTTATCCATTGGGCCCTATCAACTGCCCTCCAAGTTTTACTTTGGCGCTGATCCATTGGAGTTTATTCCCTATGCCCTGCTCACTATTCCCTGCCGCCGATCCTCTGCCTTTTCTATACCCTATTCCCTATTCACTATTCCCTGCCTTTCCGTGTCACACAGATGTCACAGCGTTGTCCGCGTTTTGTCACAGGGTGACGGTATAATTGAATTATAGCAGACCCATTTCTATGGGGAGTCGGGTATCATCTCCCTTCAGAGAAAGGAGCATCCCCGATGAACAACAATCATGAAACCATCCAACATCCACCAAGCACAGCCAATCAGTTTCTTGTGAACATCCGTTATCAACAACACAATAGCTGGCAGGGAAACCTTCAGCGCTTGGACACCGGCGAAGCCATCAGTTTTCGAAGTGTCCTGGAGCTGATGAAGTTGATACAAGCTGCCCTTGGAAAAGTTGAAGGAGAAGGCCACAGAAGCTGGGCTGAAGAGGAAGGGGAGGTGAAAACAGTCAGCCACCATCAGGACCAACGGTGCTCATCTATGTAAGCAACAGCGCCAGCCGTCGGTCTGAAGCAGTATCCAAAGAGAGAACGCCTATTTTCATCAGGTTTTAGATAAATAAAATGGGTAACCACGTCCCATCCAGAAAAACGCGGCACTCCTCGGGTAACCACGTCCCGTCAAAACGCGGCTGAAAACAAAGCACCTGCCTTTAGAACAACGCAGGCACCATTTTCAGAAATAAGGAGTGAGAGATATGAGAAAGCTTCGAAAAGGACAACTCGCATTGAGCTTACTACTGGTTTTCCTACTGGCCTTCGGAAGCTTCTTCACCGCACTGGCAGATGACACAGCCGTTTCTGACGATTCCGGTCAGGGCCAGGAAGAGGTCGTGACAGAAGCACCGCCGGCAGAGGAAGATGATGATTCTGATGAACTGGATGAAGCAGATGAAAATCTGAATGACGAAGCAACAGATAACGACACCGAAGGTGACATGACAGGTGAACCTGGCGAAGAACCGGAAGCTGATGAGGAAGAAAAAGCAGACGGTGAACCTGGCGAAGAGCTTAATGAAGATGCAGATGAAACAGAAGCTGACGCAGTAGAAGAAGAGCTTGAAGAAGAGCTTGATGAAGAACTTGAAAAAGAACTTTTAGACCTGACAGGTATGATGTTGATGGCTTCACTGCCAACAACAGGCCAGGGCATTGAACCCCTCTACATGGGCTTAAACCCGGGACCGGGACTGAATGACGTGAGTCATCCTTCTGATTGCACACTCAAATCAGTCAAAATCGATGATCCCCAGGCAGGCAATCTGGGAAGTCAGAACAGCAGCAAGGTTTCAAAGTCAGATGCCAACACGCAGTTTGATGTTCAATTAACCAATATTTCCTACAGCAGCTCCAACGTCTTTGACTTTAGCAGCGCCACAGACCCAGTCTATCATGTATGGGTCAAAGCAGGTCCTGGGGGATACCTCTACAGCTATCCTGGCGGTACCTATGGCGACACAGGTCTTTACTCGCCACAGCCAGACAGCATCAGCCATATCACGTTCTTCTATTGTGAAACGGTTGTTCCCCCCAAACTGATCCTAGAAAAACTGATTGTCGACGAAAATGAAGATCTGCTGTCAGAGGACAGCACCCCCTTCAAAGTAATCATTGATGTACATGAAGGCTACAACGACCTGTATGCAAGCGCTCAGGAAACCCCCACTTTCCCCATGACCGTGGAAGGGCTACAGCAGGGAACCACCGGGCAAATTGATTTGAGCCACCTTCCTGCTGGTTGGTACCACATCGTTGAAACAGATCTGCCGGAAGGCTATCGTGACATCAACTACAAAGTCGTGTCCGACTGCGGAGAGCCAATGATCAGAAGCCTGGAAGAAAACGGCTTGAAAGGTCTGGTTTTCTACTGGTCAAATGAATGCGACACCACCATCACCATTACCAACCAAAGAACAGAAGAAAAGTTTGGCGACATCGAAGGCAACAAATGGATCGTTCCCTTCATGGAATACTACTACAGCGGCGGCTACGGCTATTGGGGACCCAAAGACCCGGGAGCCGGCTGGCCCATCACCCTCTCTGAAGAAAAGGGAATGGAAGAAAACGAAGTCGATGACGAAATGGTTTCAGCAACACTCATGACCATCCCCGAAGAATGGGAATGGAAAGCAGAGACACTCACCGATGACGACGGCGCCTTCAGCTTCGAGAACCTGACACTGAATAAGTGGTACAAAGTGGAAGAAGGGCTCAAGGATGGCGAAGACGCAGACGAGTGGGTACAATGGGCACCCTTCACTTACTACGTATTCCTGGGAGAAGAAGGAACCATCATTTTAACAGACAGCGACATGGAAACCCTGGCACTTCAAATGGTGGAAGGCCCCATTAACGGACAGCGCACCATTGATTTCTTCAACAGTGAAATTCCCCATGTGATCATTGAAAAAGTGATTGTGGGTGACGACACCGATGATACCATGACACCCTTTGAAATTACCCTGACCCCCATGGTATTTGTCGATGGCGAATGGGTTCCCATGGAAGGCGTTGAGCCGCTGGTACGCACCATTTACCAGGGAACCAACCGTTTCTTCTGGAACGGCGAATGGGTGGGAGACAACCAGGATAACGGCCTGATCGAAGTCATGTCCTCAGGGGCGAAATTTAAGTACTTCGGTAATCCTGCCAACTTGGAAACACCACCTGCCATACCTTTTGGAGCGTACTTTGTGGAAGAGGATCCGGGAGCAGACTGGCTGGCACCCCTGTATGATCTGAGTGACCAAATGATTCTCTTTGGAGTTTGCGGCCCTGAATCAGTGCCCATCTTCCTGACACAAGATGTTGCTTACCAATACTGCAACCTGTTCCCCATGATGACCATTACCAACGAACGGGATGAAGAACAGGACGCCGACGCTGATGCCGACGCCGACGCCGATGCTGACGCAGATGCCGACGCAGATGCTGATGCCGACGCAGATGCTGACGCAGATGCTGACGCCGATGCTGACGCCGATGCCGATGCAGACGTCACCATTGAACCCTTTGAAATTCCTCTGGGAGCGCCAACACCAGTGGTAACCATGGACACCCCTGAAGAAATCATCATTCTCGACGAAGAAGTTCCTCTGGGAGTGCCCACATTGCCTCAAACCGGTGAAAGAAGTCCCTATCACCTCTACCTGGCCGGCCTCTTTATGACAGCCGCAGGTGTGATCCTGAAAAAACGGCAACAGGCATAACCCAACTTAAACCAGCATAAAAGCTAAATAAAAACCGGCTGTGACGAGAAGGCAGGGAACAATGAGCAGGGAATAGTAAATCAAAATCGCATGAAACAATGAAAAAACCGGCTGCGACAGATTGTCACAGCCGGTTTTTTGCGGCATAGGAAGCAGCACATGCAAAATAGTGATTGATATACTTTTAATAATGAGCTTGAAGGAAGCAGGAAAAAATGATTGATCAGCGTTGGCGTTTGGAGTATACTTAAAGAAAGAAAGATAGAAAGTTAGAAAGAAAGAAAATTGAAAAACAAGAAAAGATGAAGAGGTGAAAATAATGCTGACTGAACTTCGAAAAAAATCACAGATAACCATACCTAAGGATGTAGTCAAACGAATGGGGTTAAAGGAAGGCGATCAGTTTGAAATTGTTGAGCAGGGTGGAGTGATTCATTTGGTGCCGGTGGCAATTTATCCCAAAAGATATGTAGAAGAATTAAAAGAAGAAATGGAAACTTTAAAATCAGATATTCAATCTGGAAAGAAGGCGGTCTTCGACAACGTAGATGATCTGTTTGCTCAATTAGACAAAGACGAAAGGTGAGGTGGCAGTGTATCAGATCACTTACTCGAAAAGATTTCTGAAACACTACAGGAAATTGACGGCAGAGGAAAAGAAGTTGATTAGAGTAAAAGTTGAACGACTGGCAGAAAATCCCATGCACCCCTGACTAAGAAGTAAACGTATTAAGGGGACAGAAAACTTGTTTGAGTGCAGTGTGAATATGGATATTCGAGTTATTTGGTACTATGAAGGTGATCGAGTCATTCTGTTACTGGATGTCGGGCACCATGATTTATTGCATCAGTATTAGACGTTGACTCAGTTTGCTAAATGTTCATCCCATAACACTCTAAAAAGCGCCACCGTACCGGTTTTCCGGCCCGATGGCGCTTTTAATTATCTACTCCCTGCCCTTCACCAGAATCACCTGGGCCACCCGGTCAACCACTTCCAGGGTGACGGTGCGGTTCAGCAGCCGTACAGCTTCGGCGGCCACCTCTTCAGCCCACTGATCAAAAGCAGCTTCATCCACTGAGCGCCAGGCACTTTCCTGAATGGCGAAATCGCCTTCCAGCTTCACCCGCACTGAACCATCGGTGTCTTCCCGTATCGTATAAGTGAAACGCAAGTCGTCGTAACGGTTCCAGTTGCGATTCAGTTCCCTTGCCACGTCCTCCATCAGACTGTAAGAACGCAGCTCCCCCCGTTCAATGGCGAACCGGTAGAAGGGTTCTTCGCCCCGGTTGTTGACCATAAAGCCATCCACTCGAATGTTGGGGTACTTGTCTTCCAGCTCTTTCTGCAGCGCCATCAGGTAGTCTCTCTTGTAAGTGACAGACCGGTTCATAAACCGGCTTTCAGGGGTGATCACCGTCAGTTCCACATCCCGGCGAATCAATTGGGCATCATATTCATAGCTGATACCGTCAAAGCGGCCCAGGTATCGGCGTAAAATGCGTAACAGCTCAGTAATATCAACGGTCTGAACACCAGCTGAGCCACCGTGCTCTTCAAAATTAAACCGCAGGCTGCCATCCCGGGAGGTGAAAGTAATATAAGTATATTCATTGGAGGCAGTGTTGCGGGAGGTGATCCAGCCCTCGATGGTGGCGTCGGCATCAAAAAGCTCCTGCAGGGCGGCTTCCATATCACCAATCCAGTTTTCAATCCGCTGGCGGGAAAGGGCATCAAACCGGTTGAAATCAGCGGCATCATAGGTAATACGCAGCCGGTAACGGCTGCCTGAAATACGAGACAAAGTGATGTAAGTGGAAATGCCGTCAATGGTTTCGTAATAGTCCTCCAAATAGCGTTCCATGCCTGCCAGGGTGGTGACCCGGCGGTAAGGGATGCGACGGGATTCATCCTGCTGGGTTTCCTGCTTTTCAGTCAGTTGCTGCTCCAAATCGGCCACCGTTGCCTGCAAGGCAGCGACAGTCTGACGGTCATTCTCCAGTTGCTGAAGCATGGCCGGGAACAGGTTGCTTCTGGCAGCCGGGTTACTGCCCAGTCTCAGGGTGTTGGTGACAGGATCACTGGAAAGTGTCAGATAAAGGGCATCAGCCCATTCACCCAGGGGAACATACAGGGTGTTCTGCCAGACAAACATTTCTTCCTGACTGTGGAAAGAAACCCCATCCACCGTCATGCGCAGGGGGTAGAGGGTGATGCCGGCCTGCTGAGTGGTAATGGCCACAGGGGCCGCCAGGGCAGCATAGGCATCCTGCATCGGGGGACTGCCGGCGGTCTCGGTGGTGGTGCCGGCTTCCTGCTGCCAGTTGTGCCACCGGTCATCCCGGGCATCCCGGTACCGGTCGTCATACCGGTCGCGATCATCGTACCAGTACCGGCCATCATCCCGGTACCGGTCGTCGTAGTAGTCATCGTACCGGTCATCATAACGGGTGGCGCTGTGCCACCGCAGGCGCCCGCTGTCCATGCGAAAGCTCTCCAAAAAGCGGCCGGTGTCTTCGTCCAGCACTTCTCCCCACACATAAAGGTTCCGTTCAGCCTGGTTGATTTCCTCGGCCACCCGGGTTAAAAAGGCTTCCCGGCGGCTCTGGCTCAAGGCTTCGTAATCACTGCGGCGGGTGTCGATGGTGACATCCAGCTCATCTCTTGCGGCTCGGGCCCGAAAGCTGTAGTCTACGCCGTCATACCGGTTCAGCTGATCATTGAGCCGGTCTTCCACCCGGCGGGCCATGGTGGCGGTGACGCTGCCGATGCGGGTGTCACGGGAGCTGGAGCTGCTGCTGCCAGAAGGGGTATAGCGGAAGGTGAGGGTGGGGCGGGTACTGTTGCTGCCTGCCTCAAACTCCACCAGGCTGCGAGTGCTGTTGTTGCGGCTTCTCAGGCTGCCTGTCACTTCCCAGGTGCCTGGGGCCAGGGTGGTGGCGGCGGCCACCAAATCCTCCACATAAGCTGTGACGGTGCTTCTGGCCAGCCGTTCAAAATCCCGGCGGTCGCTTTCGTCCACGGTGACGGTGATGGTCATCAGTTGACTGCCGCTGTCTGCAAGGCTCACCGACAGTGGAATCCCCTGCACCCGGCCAAAAACGTTCTGAACAAAGCGCTCCGCCTCACGAAGGCTGCTCATTTCCGTTAAGACAGTGCTGGTGGCACTACCGGTGCTGCTGGTGTTCAATGCTGCCAGTGAAGCCTCCAGTGCCTGCTGATGCTGCTGCAGCTGGGTTTTTTCGTAGCCCAGTCGGGCCACTTCTCCCGCCCAGGGGTTGGTGCCCGGCTGGTTCAACACGCCTTCGGTGGTCAGCTCCAGCCAGCCTTCGGTGGCATCAAAGCGAACCCCCACCCCTAAAAAAGCACCCAGAGGCATGGCGGGACCATAAGGCTGGCCCTCCAGCCAAACCAGAGGCTGTTCCAGACGCAGAGCGAAGTTGTCCAAAGTGATGGCTGTATCCCGCAACTCCAGCGTGGCATTCCGGGGGTAACCGGCAGCCCAGGCGGGGGCCAGGCTGCCCATCACCAGCAGTGCAACGAGAAACAAACACAAAAATTGAAAAAAATGACAAAGTGAAGCATGACCGTGAGATGTCTTCAATTTAGAGAACCTCCTCATGATGTGATGTGCGGTTTTAATGATCGGGAAAATGTCTTCGTGGCAGTGAATATCTTCATGCGATGGGACTATCTTCATGATGATGAGACGGCCTTCATTAATATGGGGATCTGGGGTATGTGGTGTCATAGCCTTATGATATAATAAGGGGCGTTCAATGGCAATAACCGGCCATGGCAATGAGGCAAATCAGGTGGTCATGCCCTGAACGCGATGATCACATGAATCTGATGGCAACCTGATTCCGATGGCCACCCGATAAAGTCTTGAACATAATTAAGAAAAGCCTCTAACATACTATCGGATTTTTGTCGATAAAAGTATAGAGTTGTAGCCACTTTTCCTCTCAGAAGGACTTTAGCAAGTCGCTTCAATCTCATCTATCACAGCGAAATGAAGTGTCAAATGACAATCCCAATCTGATCATATCAGCTTCACAATATCAGCCAAATGGAGGAATTAACCCATGCACACACCCGCCACTTTTCATCGAAAGCACTCCAGCCCCCCCCACAAACAATACCGTCACACCCCCCGTCGGGCCATTGCCTGGCTGCTTTTGGTGGCGTTTTTGGTGACGTTTTTGCCGCTGGAAATGGGTGCCATGGCCGGTATTACCTCGGCATCGGCACTGGAACTCACCCCGCCCATTCTCACCATCACCAACAATTATGAGAACTTTATCCGGGTGCTGAAGCGGGTCACCGTTCAGGACGGCGACTTTTCCGGTACAGGGATCACCGGCCATACCATGGGTGTTTTTGACGATGTTGCCGGGTTGTACAATGTGCCGGCAAACCAGCTGACGGTTTTTGGTTCCCTGGCCCAGGCAACAATACCCGACAATTTCAGCGGCCTGCGCCAGGTGCAGGTGCGTTTTCAAAAACCTGACAACACCACCGAAACGCTGGAATACAACAATGTTTCTGAAGGAATACCTGAAATCACAGGGGTGGTGAACCCTTTGGTCACAGGCGAAGATGTGATCATTGTCAGCGGTCGTGATGCCAATGTGAAAGATTTGGCTGACACACCTGCCGGCTATATTGTGCGTGTAGGCGGCGCTGTTGCCAGGGTCTGGACAAATGACGATGCCGCTGACCCCAATTACCCTGCAGGTCTCACTCTGACCAACAGCCAGGTAGGGCTTCAGGCCGCTCCCGGCAACAGCTTTCCCGGCGGATTACTCACCATTACCGTGGAGCGTTCCCTTCAGCGGTTAACCACCAGCAACTCACTGCGTAATCTTTACAACTATGTGGATGCCGTTCGTGTCATCACGCCCCTGAATCTCGACGGGATGACCATGTTCCCCACCTTGGGCGAAGTGGGCAGCCGGGTGCGTTTCACCTGGAACAACCAGATGCCTGCCAACGGATACGACGTGTATTTTGTGGAAGACCTGACCAACCTCACCCTGTTGTCTCCCGCCAACCGGGCCGGCTTTGTCAGCAACCCGGCACCCCAGGCCAACGGAGACTGGATTTATACCGTGACGGTTCCCGGCGTTGATGCCGGGAGAGCCTATTATGTGGTATTGACCCCCCGGGGAAACACCGACTCCCGTTATGTGATGAACCAGCAGTACCGGGTGATCAGCATTCAGGACAGCCCGGTGATCGATAACTTTTCACCGGCATCGGCCCCGTCCCTCCAGCCCACAGAAGTCACCATCACCGGCGGTTTCTTCAGCCGTTTGAACATCGACGGCCTGAACTACCCGGTTGAGGAAATGGTGGTGCCGGCCATTCCCTCAACCGGACTATCGGAACTGACAGTGGAATACATTCACGAAGCCAGCGCCATCCCGGTCATTAACCTGGGCGGCACGCTTGAGCCGGTGAAAAGTGTGGAGCGCAGTTTTCAGGTGGTTATTGACAATACCCTGCGCATTTACGACTTCACCCCCCAAACAGGCACCGGTGTTCAACGGGATAACACCTTTAAAGTGATGACAGAAACCTACACCATTACTCAGCCCCGGGAAGTGCCGGTATCCGTTGAAGTCCTCACCACCATCACCCTTGATGACTTGAATGAAACCAAGCTGGTGATTGAGCAGATTGTTACCTCCGATGGCAAGTTCACGTTTATCCCTTCCACAGAAGCCCCCCAGGTGGAAGAGGTGATTCCCCGCATCATCCCCATCGAACGGCTGGGCGACAATGACTATCTCCACAGCAGTCTTGAAGAGTTGATGCTGGTGATTCGGGGAGATGGCTTTCTGGTGACCCGCTACATGTCAGGCGGCCAGGAGCAGGTGAATTATCCCAAGGTGCGCCTGGGACAAATGGTCATTGACCCCAATGCGGCGCCGGGCGCGCCTGGTGTTTACGTGCCCGAGAGTTTTCAGGTGCTGAGAGGCAGCACTTTGGTGGACGGCATCGGCAACAACGAAACCGGCAACACCCTGGTGATCCGCTTGCGAGCAGGTTCAGAGGGTTTTGAGGTCATTGAACGAAACGACCGTTCCATTGCGATTCTCAACCCGCGGCGGGGCAGCGGGGAGTTCCCTGACGATGCGTTTTTCATCAACTTCCCTGAAAAAGTCGAGTTCCGGGAAATCGGAGAAAATGATTTTCCCAGAATTATCAGCGTTATTCCCAACCTGGTGTCCCTTGAGGGGGGCGTTCCTGTCCGCATCACCGGTTCCAACTTCCGGCCGGGAACTCAGGTGTTTATTGAAGGGCGTGTGGTCCCCGGCATCACTGTTTCCGGCGACGCAGAAACCATTGATTTCACGGCGCCGGCAGGCAATCGTGCCGGCGAAACCCAGCTGCAGGTGGTGAATCCGGAGGGCGGCCTGGCCACCTACCCCTTCACCTACACCACCACCTTTACCGAGCCCCGCCTCACCCGCATTGCGCCCACTGAAGGCACTGAGGGAACTTTGGTGACTGCCCAGGGAAGCAATTTTCTGCGGCCGGACCCCACTGTGCGGGTGACAGATCTGAACAACATTGATGTCTTCATCATGAACCGGCTCATTGGCACCCGCTTTTTCATGGGGGCACACGACATCAATACCTATAACCGGGAAGGTAACCGGGTTGCGCTTACGCCCTACCATGAGGGGGCGGCTCCTGACCGAACCCTGAAAGACCATGTGTTTATCTATAGCGCTGATACCGGCCAATGGCGAGCCGGTGAAGGTTTTGAAAGCGTGATTTTCTATAACGAAACTTCCCGAAAATTCTACCGTCTGATCCGGGATGTGCAAAACCGCTACTGGATTGAAGACGGACTGGGTCTGCGCTACCAGATTCGCCGAAACGGCGGTAATTTCCAGGCTGTTTCCGGCACGAACACCTACAATATCACCCAGAGCACCAAAGGGGTGCTGTCTTTCGACGGCAAAACACTGAAAGCCTATACCCCTTATTTTGTCAGTCAGGTGGACGGGTTCGACACCATCACCGGCAACCGGGTCACCTATATTGACGGCAGCACCCTCAACATTCGCGTTCCCAATATGGGAATAGCCCCCTGGACAGGTGCCGGCCTGTATGATGTGGCCGTGGTGAACCCAGATACCAAAGAGGCCCGTCTCACCAATGCCTTCTATTATTATCCTGAACCCAGAACCATTCCCGCCATTAGAGACATCGTACCGGAAATTGGGCCGGAAGCCGGCGGCAATCTGGTGAATCTGAAACTGGATGACACCCTCGATGTGGAAACCGGATTTGTGGATACCGGCACCAGCAAAACCAAGGTGTTTGTCGGTGCCCAGCAGGTGCCCGCCGCCGATGTGGTGGTTTCTCCCAATGGCCAGGAAATTCGCATCAAAGTACCTGCTTTCTACGAAAATATCCGGGACAAGGGAACCGACCGTGTTACCGTGCCCCTGGTGCTGGTGAACCCCGACGGCGGCACCTTCCACGTGGATTTCAACAAGCCCATCACTGTTCAGCGCACCCGGCGCACTGCCGGAGGTACCGAAGACTACAGTGTGGATCTTTTTGGATACACCTATGTGGTGCCCACCAGCAATCCCAGAATTGACAGCATTTCTCCCGTCAGCGGCTCTGCCGCCGGCAGGTATGTGGTGGAGATTTTTGGCTTCGATTTCCGTGATTTCCGCAATATCCGGGATGAAGACGGCAATATTACCGAAACCCTGAATGCCGACCCAGACAACAAAGGCACTTCCCTTTACAACGATGAGTATCAGGTACTGCTGGACGAGCTTTATCCCCAGATTTACTTTGGCAGCCAGGAGGCTGAAATTGTAGTCTTTTCACCCACCTACCTTCAGGTGGTGGTGGGCCCCAATGCAGGTGCCGTACCGGTCTATGTGGTGAACAACGACTCCGGTATTTCCAACACCCTGAGCTTCACCTTCGACAGTTCTCAGCCGGCCATCACCAGCGTCAACCCTGACCGGGCCGATCGCCGGGGAGGCACGCTGGTGGAAATTCTGGGGCAGGGATTTGAAGAAAGTCTCATTACCCTGTTGCTGGATACCGATGGAACCAATGGCGCCTCCCAGCGGCTCACCAACCAAAATCAGGCAATGGTCCGTGTGGGCCAGCGCACTAACAAGAACCTTCCCCGGGAAGACGAAAATTCCGGGGTCATTCGCAGCGGAAGGGCCACCGTTCGCCTGGCGGGAGAAGTCACCGCCCGGTACGATGCCGGAGGCACCGGCACGCTGGAAGTCAGCATCGTCGACCGGGGCACTACCTACAGCCATGAATACCGGGGTTTCCAGTCCGGTGAGACAGTTTATATCGATACCACGCACCTCACCAACAATAGCGATGAAGCCTACCCCTACCGGGAGCTGATTCGTTTTGAAGTGCGGGAAAACCGGCTGTTTGTGGAAGGCGGCTACGCGCCGGAAGTGCTGTACCGCACCCCGCGACATTTGGTGGCCACCATGCCCGCCTATTACACCACAGGCACTGTTAGATTGTCAGTGGTGAACCCCGACGGCGGCACCGCCAGCCGTGACTTTGTGTACATCACCCCCGACAGCCGCCCGGTGATCACCAACATCACCCGTGAAGGGCGAGATCCCCTTTTGGAGCAGCGGGAAGGCTATGGGGAAATCAGGGTGCAGAAAGTCTCCCTCCGTGGCGGCAACGTCATCAGCATAGTGGGAACCGATTTTCGTGAAGATGCCCGCATCAATATCGGCGATGTGGTGAATATTGGATCTCAGGACATCACCTACAACCTGCCCAACCGCCTCACCTTCACCATGCCCTCTCTCCCTGAAAACACAGTGGGCAGCCTTTACCGGGTGGTAGTGACCAATGTGGACGGCGGCTCTGCCACCTCCGACAGGGCAGAACCCACGCCCATTTATATTGAAATTACCAAAGGTGAATCCGATCCCCGCCTCGATACCATTACACCGGCAGAAGGTCCTGTCACCGGCGGCACCCGCATCACCCTCACAGGGAATGATTTCCGTAAAACCATGGAGGGCTACGAACAGAACCCCCTCAATGTCTTCTTTGGAGAAGCAAGGGTGGAAGATGGTTCCGGCAACTTGGAATATGTGGATTACCGTCA
The DNA here is from genome assembly GCF_039414295.1 of Anoxynatronum sibiricum. Lineage (NCBI taxonomy): Bacteria > Bacillati > Bacillota > Clostridia > Eubacteriales > Clostridiaceae > Anoxynatronum > Anoxynatronum sibiricum. The sequence goes on from NZ_JBCITM010000005.1 coordinate 226,727, forward strand.
GATTAAAGTCACTGCCCCTGCAGGGAATACCTTCGGCAACGTCAATGTACGGGTGGAAAACCCCGACGGCGAGCTGAGCCTGCCCCCGGGCCAGTTCCGATACATCAGTCAGCCCAACATCGCCACCATGGATCCGGCCCGCATTTTTGCCAATGATGGTGAGAGTGACGTCACCGTCACCGGTGAAATGTTCATCTCCGGCGCCAAAGTAATTCTGGGAGGCCGCCTGATTCGCAAGGGCCAGGAGCCTGCCGGGGAGACTGTCCACGGCGAAGGGGTGCGGGGCGTTGACGACAACGGCAACAACCTCTACTTCAGCGTGGTGGGCGGCGTGCCTGCCTCCACAGTGAATGTCACCAGCGAGAATGTGATGGTCCTCCGCTTCCCTGAAGTGCTGGATCTGACGAACGACGACCTGATCATCATCAACCCCGACGGCGGTCTGTCAGACCCTTACAGTGATTTTGACTACGCCATACCTGTACCGGATAAACCGCTGGTGCTGGAAGCCATCCCCGGGGCCGAATCCAGCGTGCAGTTGGTATGGTCCCAGTCAGGGCCTGAAGTACTCAATGCCTCTGATCGTTTTGAAGTCTACGGCAAGAAAAGCAGCGATGCCCAGTTCACCTACCTGGGTGACACCCAGGAGGCTGACTTCCTGGTGCGGGGTCTTGAGCCAGACACCCGGTACGATTTCCGGGTGCGTGCCCTGAACCGTTATGGCAGCGCCATTGAAACCGCCGAAGCCAGCACCCGCACCTTCAGTTTGCGGGATGACCCCAAACTGGGTGAAAAAATCGAAGAACTTGATCGCCAGCAGGAAGAGCTGGAAACCAAAGGCAAAGAAGAAGTCGCTGGTAACCGGGTGGTACGCACCGTGGGCAGCCGGGAAATCCCCGCCGGCACCACCCCCTATGTCATCGATTTCTCCGGCGCCCAGTACAGCCGGCAGAACGACTTTGTCGTGGCCTTCCCTGTCAGTGCCCTCACCACCATGAACCGGCCAGTGCGCATCACCGACGGCAGCGCTTCCCTCACCATCACTCCCAGCCATCTTCTCACCCGGGAGGTGAGCGGCCTCACCAACGACCAGCAAAAGGACGCGGTGGTACAGGTGCAGCTGAAGCGGCTGGAAGGGCAGGAAGCCACTGCCATGACCTCTGCCGTGACCCGTACCCAGCGAAGAGCCTCCGGCGCCTACGGCGTGGGCTTCAACCTGAAGGCCGGGCGCAATGAGCAAAACCTGCCCCGCCTGCTGGGCAACGCCAGCCTGGCTATTGCTCTTAACACAGGAGTCTACCAGGGCAGCAGCACCGGTAACACCGCCCTCATGGTCTACGACCCGGCCAGCCACAAATTCAACAGCGTGGGCGGTACCACCGCCACCTTCCGGGAATCTGGTATTTATCAGCTGATCAGCAACCGGTAGATGAATGAGAGCACCACAAATTCTGATTCGAGGAGTTAACCAATGAAAAGACACGTGAGCGCCTTCATCCTCATCATGACCCTGCTCATCACCTCCCTGAGCCCGGCGGCAGCCATCACCCCCTTCACTTCCGCCCCCCAGTACCGGGGCATGCCCGGTGCCGCTCAAATGGCTCAGGAACTGCAGTTTAGCGACATCAACAATCACTGGGGCGCCCCCGCCATTCTGGAAATTGCCGGTTTGGGGCTCCTTCGGGGCACCGGCAACAACCGGTTTTCCCCCGACCAGTCCCTTTCCTATGGGGATGCCCTCACCATTCTGTTGAAAGCCCGGGGACTTGACGAAGCACTCCGTGAACAGCGGGCTGCTCAGGCACCGGTGAATGTGGCGGGAGTCAATCTCTCCAACGATGCCGATGCCGCCCGGCAGGCAGTGGTCACCCTGGCCCAGCAGCAGGGCATTCTCACCGCTGCCGAAGCCGACACCATCAACCAGCTCACCCCGGCAGAAGCCGACGCCCTGGAACGCAGCGTCAATGACCAGGTCCAGCCCTATGTGATGAGTGAACTCACATCTCCCGAGCTCACCGAGCTGGAGAATGCCTTGCGGCAACAGCTCACCACCCGAACCGCCTGGGGCCGTCCCGCCAGCCGTCAGCAGGTGAGCGTGTGGCTGGCCCGTACCATCAACCTGGAACCGGCAGCCGTGGGCATGACTCCGGAGCTGAACCGGTTCACCGATGCCAGTGCCATCGACCAGGCCAATCGCCCCTTCATCGAAGGCGTGCTTCAGGCCGGCTATATGAGCGGCACCAGTGCCACCACCTTTGCCCCCAATGCCTCCATGACCCGTGCCCAAATGGCCGCTGTCATGCACAAGGCCATTCCTGCATGGATTGGTTTTCAGGGCATCACCCGCCAAACCGGCCATGTGGAAGAAATCACCCCCATTACCACCGGCACCGGGGCCGGCGATGTCACCCGGCAGATCAGTGTGAAAAATCACAACGGCACCGCCGCACTGATTCATGCCACCCCCCAGGCAGACCTGCTGGTACTGCGCAACACCACCTATACCCTGTCCAGTCAGGTATATGTGGGCGATGATGTCCGCTGGTACCATAACCCCGACGGCACTGCCCGTCTCATGGTGCTGGCCTCCGGCACCAGTCAGGCAGAAGCTGTCACCCCCCTCACCGGGTTTTTGGAAAACATTGACCCGGGAACCAACATGTTGAAAATAAGAGACTTCAACGGGCTGGAGCATCAGCTCACCGCCCGGTCAGGCCTGCCGGTGACCATCAACGGTCAGCCGTCATCCCTACAGGGCCTGCCCTATGGCATTGAAATCACCGCCGCCCGTGCCCGGAGCAGCGTCACCGGAGCCACTGAAATCAACCGCATCGATGCTTTTCTGGAGGAAGACCCGGCCCTTCATGGCTATATTCCTCCTGAAAGCCGCTTCAAGGTGGGAGATGTGCTCAGCTACGACGGCACTTCCGTTGAAATCACCGCCATGCCCAGCGGCAACCGGGAAACCTACCAGATCACCACCCTCACCCGCATCGAACGGGAAGGCCGCATGGCCCAGCCCTTTGAAATAAAGAACGGCGACCGGGTCATCCTCCTCTTTGATGATATTTACAGCCCAGAGATTGCCACCATAAGAGTGGAAGATGCCGAGCGCCATATCACCGATCTGATTCGGGGCACCATTGACTCCGTTGATCTCCGGGCCGGCGAGGTGATTCTAAAGGACATTACCCGGCTGGAAAACAACCGGTGGGTTCCCCACGGCGACCAGCTGGTGCGGTACAAGGCCGAAAACAACCAGCTTTACAGCGGCGCCCAGGCCCTCACTCTGCAGCAGCTTTCCCGCATGACCGGCAGCCAGGTGTATGCCGCCGCAGAGCAAAGCTACGGCGTTCCCCGGGTGGCCAAGCTGCAGGTGCAAAACGGCAGTGCCCAGATTTACGATACCCGCATCCAACGGCTGGAATTTGCCACTGAGCAACTGCAGGCAGATTACAACAACTTTGGATTTAACGCCGGCACCATCGTGGTGCACAACAACCGGCTGGTGGACCGCCTGAACCTGGCCGAGCAGCAAAGTATTTACATGCTGGCCTCCCTCTCCGGCAACGGTCGGGAAGCCGCCCTCATCACCATTCTTGATCAGGATACCCTGGAGCCCCGCCCCGGAGGCACCCGCCTCATGCTGTACCTGGCACGCCTGCAGGACATCTACGACTATCAGGTGGACATGGGCCGCCTGGGCTATCAGCTGGACTATCTCCAGCTGGCCAACTACCGCTGGCAGCCCCTGCGCACCGCCCAGCGGGCAGCCTTCAGCGAAGACACCCTGATTTACGACAGTGACCTGCAACTGGCCATTGATCCCCAGCTGTTCCTCAGCACCCGGTTCATTGATCCCCAGGACATTGAAGATGCAGAGCTTCGCAAGCGTATTGAGAACCGGTTCTACTACGACAAAACCGCCTACTTCCTGGTACGGGAAACCACTGTTGGCAGCGAAACCCTTCAGGAAGTGCTGGCCATCAATCTGGCCCCCTACAGCGTGTACGAAGACGGCAACATTCAAACAGAGCACAGCGCCATGGGCACCATCTCCGGTATCGACACCGCCGCCGGCACCCTCACCATGACCGGCCTGCGCACCTGGAATGCCCTCAACGGCCGATGGGAAAGCACTGCCGGCACCGAAACCTTTGCCACCAACAAAGCCGTCATCCTGCTCAACGACCAGCCCCTCACCTCAGAGGAAATCTGGCGCATCCGCAGCGGCGCCCGGGCCTTTGTCATCAAAAACAAAACAAGCTCCACCGCCGATACCGCTTACGTGGTGATAGTGGAGCAGTAAGACGCGATTTTTCGTGGTATAATAATGGTATAAAACAGCAGTAGTAAGAAGTAAGAAGTAGGAAGTAAGAAGTAAGATAAGAAAGGACCAGATGCGAGGAGGGGAACCAATGATCATGACAGCGGAGATTGAGGCCATTGCAAAAAAAATCAGCAGACGATTTCGGCCGACAGCCATTTATCTGTTTGGTTCCTACGCCAAAGGCACCATCCGTCGCAACAGTGACATTGACCTGTGTCTGGTGATTGATGTTGACGATAAACGGGCACTGAAACGTCGTATCCACATGGAGATTGAGCAGGAAGTTGATCTGGATATCGTGATTTATACCCCTCAGCAATGGGAGAAGTATAAAAATGACCCCGCACGATTCGCCAACATTATTTATCGGGAAGGGGTGAATCTGAGTGGTCGATTCCACTAATTATCAGGATTGGCTGATAAACGGAGATAAAGATCTCAGAGGTGCTGAAATACTACTGGCGCATGAAGGCGATTATGGCATTATTTGCTTTCACTGCCAGCAGGCCATTGAGAAGTATCTGAAAGGTTACCTGATCTTTGCCAGTGGTTTTTTGCATCAGGGGCACAGTCTTATTAAGCTGTGTAAGAAAGCGGTGGCGAATGATGGTGACTTTGCTCAATACCTGAAAGACTGTGCCTATGTGAACGATTTTTATATTGAAACCAGATACCCGTCTGATGATCCTATGGAAGTTCAACAAAGTGAAGTGCAGGAAAGTATTCGGATTGCACTGGAAATGAAGGCTTTCATACATGAAAAAGTAAACCGTTGAAGCATAAGCGCGAGAAAAAAACAAGCTGGTCCCTTTAATAAGCGCCTCCTTTTGCCGATAGTCTTCTTAGACATCTGATCAAAAGGAGGCTTTTTCATGCACTCATTACATAAGTCTTTAAAGAATGGCACCATTCAAAGGCGATTCCTCACATGCGTTTTCATGATCACTCTCTTGCTTTCCGCCTTTCCCCTCACCGCCTTTGGCACCACCTTCTCCAACCTTGAAATCCCCGGCTACGAAGGCGGCATTCAAGACCCCCGCATTTACCGGGAAATGGTCTTTATCACCGGCGAGCCGGTACTGCTTGAGGGCGACATCGCCATCACCGACAGGGCCGGCCGGGTCACCTATAATTACCGAAACATGACCAACCGGGAAGGTACCGTTACCATGACCCGCAACGTCACCCTTGAGCGGGACATCACCGAAAATGGTAACGACCAGAAGACAGAAACCTTCCGTCTCACCCGGTTTCGGGAAACCATCACCGCCGAAGGTGCCACTTACCAGTCCGATGAGCGGAGCAACCAGTGGAGCCAGTCCACCGTTTTTCACGCCAAACCTGCCGCCACCTACTTTGCCGGCAATTGGGATGGCCGCAAGTATTACACCATCAACGGCACCGAAGGCCGGGTGATTGTGGAAACCCGGGGCAGCCGGGTGGGCTACGACCAGCACTGGAGCACCATCGACACCCAGACACTGGTGCACTACATCGACTACGAAACCGGCACCGGCAACGACCAGGTCCGCTGGCAGGGAACCGCCCAGGTGCAGGTTTCCCATAACCGCACCATCAGCCCCCACTTCGAGGTGAACATCCCCACTCAAATCAGCTTTCGGGGAGCCTACCGCCTCACCGAGCAGGAAGAAAACGTGCTGAAATATGCCTTTGACCTGCCCCGCTTCAACGGCAACGGCGGCCCCACCAGTCAACGGAACCTGGGCACCGGCAGCTTCACCCTGGACACCAACCCCACCAACCAGATGCAGCACATCCCTGAAATGCGGGACATCAACGGCCATTATGCCGAAGAAGCCATCCGCTTTCTTTCCAGCGTGGGTGCATTCCCCACCAGCACCACCACCTTTGGCCCTGACCTTCCCGTCAGCCGGGCAGAATTTGCCCGGGCCCTCACCGTTTCACTGGGATACGTGAACGAAGCCACCGTGCCTGAGCGCCGGTCTTCCTTCCAGCGGGCCGACCGCCAGGAATCCCTGTTCACCGACGTGGGGCAAGACCACCCCTACCGCACCTACATTGAAACCGCCTACACCAAAGGGCTTATGGCCGGTGTGGATGTTGATCTCTACATCCCCCTGGGCACTGAACCCCGCCCCGAGTCCTCCAACGTCCGCTTCTACCCCGACGCCACCATCACCCGGGCAGAAGCCATGACCATTCTCATCAAGGCGCTGGGCTTCGAGCACCTGGCGCCCATTCAGCAATACGGCACCGGCTACCTGGACGACACCGCCATTCCCCTGTGGGCCCGCAACGCCGCCTACCTCTCCCGGGAGCTGGGCCTGGTACGCGATGTTTCCGGCTACTTCCAGCCCCAGCGGGAAATGACCAAGGCCGATACCGCCATTCTTCTCAACGACTTCATCGACTACCTGCGCACTCAGCTGCGCTACGACTATCGGGAACGGGTGCTGAACTATTAAAAAAACCGAGCCATGGGAAGGTGTTCCATGGCTCATTTTTTTACGGAAGCAAATCCCGCGCGGAACAATGATTCCATCAGAAAGAAAAACGGCAATAAAAATGACGATAAATTGAAACTATTTTCGGCGCCGAAACGTATACATTGTATGGTAAGATGGGTAAGTATGAAAAAAGCATTGAATTTGTGAAGGATGTGACCGCCATGCAGAAATTATTAACGGGACGGGGTCCCTTATTTAAGACACATCACCCATCAGGCAGAAGGACGCTGAAGCCAACGCTGTTGGTGCTGGCACTGGCCCTGCTGATCACTGGAATCTTCCCCCTGGCCGCCTTTGCAAATCCCCTGAACGAAACCATTTCCAGGGAAGACCAGGCCGTTATTCGCCAGGTGATTCTGGAAAACTACGTCATCGACATCGACCCTGCCAAGCTGGAAACCATCACCGTGGATTCCCTTGCCGTCTTACTGGATGAAAACAGCTACTACCTGCCCGACTGGTACATGCAGGAGCTGATGGAAGAATACAGCGGCGAGTTCGAAGGTATCGGCGCCTATATTATGGAAGACGGCGACCGCATCATCATCGCCGAACCCATGTCCGGCAGCCCGGCTGAAGCAGCCGGCCTTCTTCCTGGTGACCAGATTGTGGCCGTTGACAGTAAAAGCCTGGAAGGCCTCACGGTGGACGACGCCGTTCGCCTCATCAAAGGTCCTGCCGGTACTGAGGTGCGCCTCTATATTCGCCGTGCAGGTCATGAAAACCCCGTCATCTTCAATATTACCCGCCAGCAGATTGTCGTCTCCAGTGTCAGTGACCGGGTGTTTGACGGCATGATCGGTTATCTGGAGGTGCGCCAGTTCAGTGATCACACCACCGAATACACCCAAAAAGCCATCGACAATTTTCGTGCCTCCGGCATCACCAAGCTGATCATCGACCTCCGGGGCAACCCAGGCGGCCTTCTAATGGAAGGCGTAGAGTTCAGCCGGCTGTTTATTCCCCGGGGCCCTGTCGTTCATGTGTTCTATCGTGAGGGCAGCATCACCTACTCCTCCTATCTGGGAGAAGAACCCTTTGAAAACATCGTGGTCTTGGTGGATGAAGACAGTGCCAGTGCCGCTGAAATCTTCGCCGCCGCCTTTAAAGACCGGGGCAACGGCATTATTGTGGGAGAACCCACCTACGGCAAAGGATCAGTACAGCGGCTGTACCCACTGCCCTCTGGCGCTGGGTTCAAGCTCACCGAAGCCATCTACCTCAGCCCCGACTACGCCACCATTGACGGTGTGGGCATTAACCCGGCCATCAACATGCTTCGCTTTCACCCCAACCACGACCCTGAAAAACTCCTGCCCCTGGAGATCAACCGCAAACCCCTCGTTGGCCAGCAGGGTGAGGACATTGCCGCCGCCCAGCAGCGGCTGCGAAACATGGGCTACCCCATCACAGACCCTGCCGGCGCCTTTGGCCCCAGTACCCAAGAGGCGGTGAAGGCCTTTCAGGAAGACCAGGGCTTGTTTCCCTACGGTGTGCTTGACTTCTCCACCCAGCGCCGTTTGCAAAGAGCCTATATTTCCTGGCTGTTGGCCCCCGAGCAGGATATGCAGCTCACCACCGCCCTCTACTACCTTCGAGGCAACCGATCCTCCCATGTGGGCGTGGAACCTGTCCCCTTCGGCAGCCCGGTGGTGAACCAATAGAATGCCACGTCATGATCCTTCCGTCTTCCCGGTTTTTAAAAAAACTGCGGCAGGCGGTTTTCTTTTGCCCGGCCATCTGATAGAATAACCATATTGTAAAAACTTCCAAGGACGTACCGACCCCGACATGCTGGCAGCCACCATACCGCCAGCATCCTTTATGCCATGACGCTTCAAGTAGTTTATTCACTATTCCCTATCAACTATCAACTGTCTTTCGAAAGGAGATTCAATATGACCAAATACATCTTTATCACCGGCGGTGTGGTTTCCTCCCTGGGCAAAGGGATCACAGCCGCTTCCCTGGGGCAGCTCTTAAAAAGCCGGGGCCTGAAAGTCACCATGCAAAAATTCGATCCTTACATTAATATTGACCCAGGCACCATGAGCCCCTACCAGCACGGAGAAGTTTTCGTCACCGACGATGGTGCCGAAACCGATCTTGATCTGGGCCACTATGAACGCTTCGTTGATCTGAACCTTTCCAAGTACAGCTCCGTTACCTCCGGCAAGGTCTATCACTCCGTCATTTCCAAAGAGCGCAAGGGCGACTACCTGGGGGGCACTGTACAGGTCATTCCCCACATCACCAACGAAATCAAAGACCGGGTGTACCGCCTGGGCAAAGACGGCAACTACGACGTGGTCATCACCGAGGTGGGGGGCACCGTGGGCGACATCGAGTCCCTGCCTTTCCTGGAAGCCATTCGTCAGGTGAAACACGAAGTCGGCCGTGAAAATGTCATGTACATACATGTCACGCTGGTTCCCTTTTTGGGCAAGGCGGGGGAACTGAAAACCAAGCCTACCCAGCACAGCGTCAAAGAGCTGCGCTCCATCGGCATTCAGCCCGACGTGGTGGTGTGCCGCACCGAAAAGCACATTTCCCGTGATATGAAAGATAAAATTGCCCTCTTCTGCAACCTTGACCCCAACCATGTGGTGGAGAACATGGATGCCGAGAGCATTTATGAAGTGCCCCTCATGCTCCAGTCGGAAGGCCTCGATGAAATTGTGGTTAAAACCCTGGGCCTCAATGCCGGTACTGCCAATCTGGACACATGGAAAACCATCGTTGAGCGGGATAAAAACCCGGAGCAGCAGGTGACTATTGCTGTGGTGGGAAAATATGTGGAGCTGCTGGATGCTTATCTTTCCATTGCTGAAGCGCTGAACCATGCCGGCATTTACCACAATGCCAAGGTGAACGTCAGATGGATTCAGGCAGAAACAGTGACAGACGCCAACGCCCCCCAACTGTTGGAAAACGTGGCGGGCATTCTGGTGCCCGGCGGGTTTGGCGACCGGGGCATTGAAGGCAAAATTGCTGCCATCCGTTTTGCCCGTGAGCATCAGGTGCCCTTCTTTGGCATCTGCCTGGGGATGCAAATGGCTGTGGTGGAGTTTGCCCGCCATGTGGCTGGCCTCTCCCAGGCCCAGAGCTCAGAGTTTGAGGAAGAAGGCGCTCACCCAGTGATTCACATCATGCCAGAGCAGAAAGATGTCTCCGACAAAGGCGGCACCATGCGCCTGGGGCTATACCCCTGCAAAGTCTACCCCGACACCAAAGCCAGAGAAGCCTATGGCGAAGACCTCATCTATGAGCGCCACCGCCACCGATTTGAATTCAACAACGAGTACCGTGACCAGCTCACCCAGCTGGGCCTGATCATCAGCGGCATTTCCCCCGATGAACGCCTGGTGGAACTCATCGAGCTGAAAGACCACCCCTGGTTTGTGGCCGGTCAGTTCCACCCCGAGTTCAAAAGTCGCCCCGCCCGCCCCCATCCGTTGTTCAGAGACTTTGTGAAGGCGGCGCTGGATCTACAGTAACCGGCATATGCAACCAAAAGCAGCAAAAGCTGCTGAGGTTGTCGAAAAAGTCATGTTTTAGAGATGAAACATGGCTTTTTTGCGCTTAGAATCAGTTTTGAGGGGTGATATTGCTTTGAGAAAGGGTATTCCTATCCTCTATTATCAAGGATAGTGGCG